>JANYAN010000466.1 GCA_025361305.1 Burkholderiales bacterium | reverse complement strand
ACGGTGCGGTGCTCATGGGCGGCTGCGACAAAACTACGCCCGGCCTGCTGATGGGCGCCCTGAGCATGAACCTTCCCTGCATCTACCTGCCAGCCGGTCCGATGCTGCGCGGCAACTGGAAAGGCAAGACACTGGGATCCGGGTCCGACGCCTTCAAGTACTGGGATGAACGCCGCGCCGGCAACATCAGCCAGACCCAGTGGATGGAAATCGAGGGCGGCATCGCTCGCAGCGCAGGCACTTGCATGGTGATGGGGACCGCCGCCACCATGATGGGCATCGCCGAGGCACTTGGCATGACGCTGCCGGGTGCGTCGAGCATTCCGGCGGTGGACGCCAACCACCAGCGGATGGCCACGCAGTGTGGCCGCCGCGTGGTGGACATGGTGTGGGATGACCTGACGCCGGCAAGGGTGCTGACACGCAAGAACTTCGAAAACGCCATCACGGTGGCCATGGCCGAAGGGTGCTCGACCAACGCCATCATTCATCTCGTGGCCATGTCGCGTCGGGCGGGGCCGCACTGCGCCGTTTCGCTCGACGATTTCGACGCCTTCTCGCGCAAGGTCCCGGTGATCGCCAACATCCGGCCCAGCGGCGACAAGTACCTGATGGAAGACTTCTACTATGCCGGCGGCATGCGCGGCCTGATGAGCCGGCTGCGCGACGGCGGCCTTCTTCACCTGGACGCCATGACGGTGAGCGGCAAATCGGTGGACGAAAACCTGGAGGGCGCCGAGGTCTACAACGACGACGTGATCCGCCCGCTGTCCAACCCGATCTACAAGGAAGGCGCGCTGGCTGTCCTGCGGGGCAATCTTGCGCCCGACGGCTGCGTGATCAAGCCCAGCGCCTGCAGCCCCGAGTTGCTGACGCACACAGGGCCGGCGCTGGTCTTCGACGACTATCCCTCGCTCAAGCTGGCCATCGATGACCCCGATCTGGACGTTACACCCGACCACGTCATCATTCTGCGCAATGCGGGTCCGCAGGGCGGCCCAGGCATGCCGGAATGGGGCATGGTACCCATTCCGACCAAGCTGGTGAAGCAGGGTGTGCGCGACATGATGCGCATCAGCGACGCCCGCATGAGCGGCACCAGCTACGGTGCATGTGTCCTGCACGTGTCGCCCGAGGCCTACGTGGGCGGCAACCTGGCGCTGGTTCAGAACGGCGACCTGATCACGGTGGACGTGCCGGGCCGGCGCATCCATCTTGATGTGTCGGATGCACAGCTGGCTGCGCGCCGGGCGGCCTGGTCGCCGCAGCCCAGGCGCTTCGAACGCGGTTACGGCTACATGTTCAGCCAGCACATCCGCCAGGCTCACGAGGGCTGCGACTTTGACTATCTTGAAACGACCTTCGGCGCACCCGTGCCCGAACCTGCCATCTATTGAGACCCTGTCCCGGTGTCGCCGGGACCACCAGTCCTACCCATGAAGCGCATCCTGCAAAACGGTCCCCTGACGCCATGGCTGGAACAGACCCTGGCCGCCCAATACGATCTGCATGCGCTGCACAAGCAGGCCGATACAACGGCGTTCCTGCACGCACAGGGCGCGAGTTTCGAAGGTCTGGTTACTTCGGCTCGCCTGGGAGCCGACCGCGCACTGATGCAGGCCCTGCCCAATCTGCGCGTGATCTCCAGCTTTGGCGTTGCCTACGAGACCGGTATGCCACGTTCACGGGCCAGGCCACGATCGGCTACACGCTTGACGTCCTGCGACGCCGCTGCCCGCGGCATTGCGCTGGCGCGCGAACGCGGCATTGGCTACGAGGCCGCTACCTGGGCGGCGGTGGCCCAATGCGCTGACAGCCTGGGCGTGCCGCTGCTCTCTTGACCCCTCAATCCCCGCCACAAGGAATGACCATGCCACTCAATCCGCAAACCAAGTCCAGGCTCATGACCGTGAGCACCGCCACCCTGTGCACCTCCCTGTTCAAGCGGGGTCTGCGCAACCAGTTCATCCAGGACGTGCGGCCGCTCAATGCCAGCCTGCCCAACATGGTGGGCGAAGCCTTTACGCTGCGCTACATTCCTGCGCGCGAGGACCTGAACCCGATTACGGTGTTTCAGGATCGCACGCACCCGCAGCGGGTGGCCGTCGAGCAATGCCCCGTGGACGCCGTGATGGTGATCGACAGCCGCAAGAACGCGCGCGCCGCGTCGGCCGGTTCCATTCTCGTCACCCGACTGATGGTGCGCGGCTGCGCCGGTGTCGTGACTGACGGTGGCTTTCGGGATTCACCCGAAATTGCCGGGCTGTCGTTCCCCGCATACCACAACCGTCCGAGCGCGCCGACCAACCTGACGCTGCACCAGGCGCTGGATATCAACGTGCCTATTGGCTGCGGCGACGTGGCTGTCTTCCCTGGCGATGTGATCGTTGGCGACAAGGAAGGCGTGTTCGTCATCCCGGCCCACCTGGCCGACGAAGTCGCGGTCGAGGCGGTAGACATGACCGCGTTTGAGGATTTCGTCACCGAAGAAGTGCTTAAGGGGCGCAGCATCATAGGGCTCTATCCGGCGACGGATCCCCAGACCAAGGACGAGTTCGTTGCCTGGCGCAAGGCCAAGGGTCGCTGACAAAAAAGTCACACGCCGCCCGGTCCGGGCACGTTCGGGGCACACATAAATCCCCCGGGTGTGGCAAGCTGTGCCTAATATGAATCTGATTGTTGCCACCCGGGTCGAACAGAAGCACCTGCGCTTCAACGTGGAGGGCAAATGGCGTAACGACGATGCCTTGCAGTTGGCCTACCTGATCAAGGCCGCAGCGCTCAGGGCCGGCAAGGACCGCGCCGTGATTGACCTGCGACGAGTCAAGGCGGCAGATGGGGTGCAGGGGCCCTTCGAAATCTGCGACAGGCTGCGCCGGGCCCTTGGTGCAGGGGCGCGCGTCGCGGTTGTTGCGGAGCAGGGCTTGACCGACGAAGCCAATGCCGCCGAAGGTGCCACGCCGGCTGTCACCATCGGCGCCTTCTTCCATGAAGGACTGGCGTTGCAATGGCTACATGCCGCATGACCGGTCAGAACGCTGGACGCGTCGCTGACGCCGATCAACGCGACATCGGGGTCCCCCTTGGGCGTGCAGTGATTTGAAGGCTACTTGCTAGCCGGCCGGGCGGGTGGTCGGGCCGCGCTCGGAGGGGGAGTGGAAGTACCGGAAGCCTGCGCGACCCCCAGTTGCTTGGCAATGCTCAGTTCCAGTGCGCGCACCTTCGGCTCTATCGTGGCGCGTGTATCGGCGATCACCTTTTCCAGCAACACCTTCTGCATTTCCCCTCCCATTTGCTGGAATTTGTTATAGGTTGGCGATTCAATGATCGCGATCACCTGCTTGAGTTCGTCCTCGGTGAACTTCTCTTCAAGCAGCGCGCCAATGGTAGAAGGCGCCAGTTTGATGGCGCGGTCACGAACCACAGGCACGGCCTCGTCAACGAACTTCCTGGCTTCGGCCTGGATTTCCTTGGCGACGGCTTCGCGCTTTTCTGGCGGCACACGGGCGGGCAGGGCGGCTCCGGCGCGATCCAGCAGTTCACCGGCGGGCTGCTCGGCAAGATTGCGGGCCATGGCTTCGATGGCGGGCTGTTGAAGCTTGAGGATCCTGGCGACCAGTTCCTTCTTGGCGGGGGTCGATTGGGCCTGGGCCGAAACTGCGATGAGCAGCAGCGCGAGGATGAGAAGGGGTTTCTTGTACATCCCCAATTTTAAACCACCGGGCGTTGCAAGCACGTTGCGCCGGGCGGCCTGAAGTGTTGTAAAAGTGTCCGGTGCGCATCCGGTCTCAAATGGTCGTCTCGTTGCTTTGGATATCAGGGGCGATCTGCCTGGCCGGTATGCTGCTGCCCGCACCAGCGCTGGGCGCGCAAGACAGTCGCAATTGCCCGCCCGCGGTTGAGCCTCTGACCGCGGATCAACTACAGGCCGCCGTAGTCCACGCGCGCGACCGCGGGTTGCTGTGGCGCATCACGCGCGATGGGAGAGCCTCGTACCTCTATGGCACCCTGCACGTGGGAAAGGCCGCCTGGATGATGCCCGGGCCGATGGTTCGGCACGCGCTGGAGCAGACCGACACAACCGCATTGGAACTTGACCCGCTGGATGGGCAAGTCCAGCGCGACATCGCGGCCACCATCGCAGCTCGTCCGGCCACCAATCTCCCGGCCGCGTTGCAGGCTCGGCTGGCAATGCTCTGGGACCAGCAATGCCTGCCCATTGCGGCGCTAGACAGCGGACCTGTTGAATTGCATGCCTTCACGCTGATGTTCATGATCGGGCGCAGAGACGGGTTCGACCCGGCCTATGGCACCGAAGTGATGCTGGCAGCATTGGCCCATGACGCTGGGCGCGCCGTTGTGTCGCTGGAGACGGCGGCATCCCAGTTGAACGCCCTGCTGGCCCGGGACGCGGCTGAGGCGCAGGAGATCGTGCAGGAAGCGCTGGACGACCTCGAAGCCGATCGTCCGCGCGATGTTTTGCGCAAGTCAGCCCGGGTCTGGGAGGCCGCCGACCTGGCCGCATTCGACCGATACCGCGAATGGTGCGGATGCTACAAGAGCGAGCTGGATCGCCGGCTGATGAAGCGCGTTCTGGAGGACCGCAATCCTGGCCTGGCGCAACGGATCGATGCGCTGCACAGTGAGGGCAGACGCATATTCGCCGCCGTGGGCACCATGCACATGGTCGGCCCATCAGGTTTGCCGGCCCTGCTGGCGCAGCGAGGGTATCGCGTCGAGCGCCTGCGCTGACCAAATCGACCACCGAGCAAACCTTGACAAGGATCAGATGGGAAGCTTGCGGGGCGGCGTATGGTTGTGCGCTTGGATACCTCGACCCGTTCAACACAATTCGCCGCCCCTGAACTGGTGTGCCCGGCGGGCAGCCTGCCGGCCCTGAAGGCAGCGGTGGATAACGGTGCCAACTGCGTCTATCTGGGCCTGCGTGACGCTACCAATGCACGCAACTTCGCCGGTCTCAACTTCGATGAAGCTGCAATTGCCTCCGGCGTGCGCTATGCCCACGAACGCGGCTGCAGGGTATTCATGGCGCTCAATACCTACCCGCAAGCCGCCAATCCTGGGCCCTGGCGGGTGGCCATGGACAAGGCAGTGGACCTGGGCGTCGATGCGGTGATCCTGGCCGACCCCGGACTCATGCAGTACGCGGTCTCGCGCCACCCGGCCTTGCGGCTGCACCTCTCGGTGCAGGGATCGGCCACCAACTACGAGGCGATCAACTTCTACCGAGAGCAGTTCAGCGTGGTGCGGGCAGTATTGCCGAGAGTGCTTTCGCTGGCCCAGGTCGCGCAACTGATCGAGAAGACCTCGGTCGAGATTGAGGTGTTCGGCTTCGGCAGCCTGTGCGTGATGGTTGAAGGGCGCTGCGCGCTATCTTCATATGTGACGGGAGAATCGCCAAACACTCACGGGGTCTGCTCACCGCCCAAGGCCGTGCGCTGGCAGGAAACGCCGCAGGGCAAGGAATCGCGGCTCAATGGCGTGTTGATCGACCGCTATGCGCCAGGGGAGAACGCCGGGTATCCGACGCTGTGCAAGGGGCGCTTCGATGTTGGCGATGACAGCAACTATTACGCGATCGAGGAGCCCACCAGCCTGAATACGCTGGAATTGCTGCCCCACTTGATGAGCATGGGGGTCAGCGGGATCAAGATCGAAGGCCGCCAGCGCAGCGCGGCCTACGTGGCCCAGGTAACCCGGGTGTGGCGCGATGCCATCGACCAGTGCCGGACCAACCCGCATCGTTTTTTCCCCAAGCCGGCCTGGATGGCAAGCCTGGACCAGGTGGCCGAGGGCCAGCAACACACGTTGGGCGCCTACCACCGTCCCTGGAAGTGACCGACCCAATGCTCGCATGAAGATTTCCCTGGGACCACTGCTGTACTACTGGCGGCGCGATACCGTGTTCGCCTTCTACGAGAACATCGCGACCACGCCGGTGGATGTCGTCTATCTCGGCGAAACGGTGTGCTCGCGCCGCCACGAGCTACGCCTGGCCGACTGGCTCGACATCGCGGGGCGCCTGGGCAGGGCGGGCAAGGAGGTCGTGCTGTCCACGTTAGTGTTGCTGGAGTCTGGCGCCGACGTCGCCACGCTTCACAAGATCGCCAGCAATGGCGAGTTTTTGGTCGAAGCCAGCGACATGGGAGCTGTGAATTGTCTGGCAGGCAAGGTGCCATTCGTTGCGGGCCCGCACCTCAATCTCTACAACCTTCCTTCGCTGCAATGGATGGCGGGCCTGGGGGCCACCCGTTGGGTGATGCCGCTGGAGATGAAGCGCGACGATCTGGCGCTGATCCAGCACGGACGCCCGGCGCAGCTGCAGACCGAGGTGTTCGCTTACGGCCGGATGCCACTGGCTTTCTCGGCCCGCTGCTTCACGGCGCGGCACTGCAATCTGCCCAAAGACGACTGCAAGTTCAGTTGCCTGGCGCACCCGGACGGCCTGCTGCTCAATACGCGCGAGGGCGAGCGGTTCCTGGTACTCAATGGCACGCAGACCCAGTCGGCCAGGGTTTACAACCTGGTCGACGCGCTGGGCGATATGCGCTCACTCGGGGTGGACCTGGTGCGGATCAGCCCGCAGGCCAACCACACGGCGGAGCTGATTGGCATGTTCGATGAAGTTCGCAGTCAGGCACCCGCGTCCGGGCAGGCAGTCAAACGCATGACGGCACTGATGCCAGACCAGTCGTGCAACGGCTATTGGCACGGTCGCCCCGGCCTCGAGCAGTTCATGGCGGCCTGACCCGCACCGCCATGAATCCATTTCCTCCCTTCGTTGTGCCCCGACCGGTGGGCTCGCTACTGTCGCGTTTGCCAGCCTATCCCGGCTCGGTGCTGCTGGCCACGGCGCTCGATCTGGGCCTGGCGCGCCAGCTGCCGGCTGACGTGCTCCAATTGCTCAGGGGCCACAAGCTGCGCATTCACGTGCGCGATGCCTGCCTCACTTTCGATTTCTTTTGGACGGGCGACCGCTTCAGTGCCTGTACCGCCCATCAGGCGGCCGACCTGACGATCAGTGCCAACGCCGGCGATTTTCTGCGGCTGGCCCAGCGCAAGGAAGATCCGGACACGCTGTTTTTCAATCGCCGCCTTTCGATGGAGGGCGATACCGAGCTCGGACTGGTGGTCAAGAACGCCCTCGATGCGCTCGAATTTCCGGTATTGGACCCGCGGCAGTGGGCGCCGCGCCGCCGCGGAGGAGGCACTTGAACAGCGCCCGGGCACACGCTCGGCGCATCGTTGTCGCGGTGTCGGGCGCATCGGGTGCAGCATATGGCGTTCGGCTACTGCAAGCGCTGAGCGGTACCCCCGACATCGAGACCCACTGCGTCGTTTCGGAGGCCGGCTGGCACACATTGAGACATGAGCTTGAGATGGACCGCACCGCCATCGAGGCGCTGGCTGGCCAACTGCACGACATTCACGACATAGGCGCTGCAATCGCCAGCGGCTCGTTCGGCTGTGAGGCCATGGTGGTGGCCCCCTGTTCCATGCGCACGTTGGCGGCGGTGGCGCACGCCCTGGCGGACAACCTGATCACGCGGGCCGCCGACGTCATGCTCAAGGAGCGGCGTCGCCTGGTGCTGATGGTGCGCGAGTCGCCCCTGCACCTGGGACATTTGCGCAACATGGTCAGCGCCACCGAGATGGGCGCCATCGTTTGTCCGCCGATGCCGGCCTTCTACCTGCGCCCGCAGTCCGTGGCTGACATCGTGGACGCCAGCGTTGCGCGGGTGCTCGACCTGCTGCATGTGCCTCACGATCTGACCCGGCGCTGGGAAGGCCTGCGGCCAGTCGCGGCCACCTGACACCCGTGGCTTACCGCGACCTGCGCGACTTCATGGCCCAGCTGGAGCAGGCGGGTGAGCTGCAGCGAATAGCCGAGCCAGTTTCGCCGTACCTGGAGATGACCGCTCTGTGCGATCGGGTGCTGCGCGCCGGCGGGCCGGCCTTGCTATTCGAGCGGCCCACCAGCCACACCATGCCGGTGCTGGGCAACCTGTTCGGCACCCCGGCCCGGGTCGCTCGCGCAATGGGCGTGTCCGACCTGGGCGCGCTTCGCCCGTTTGGCCAGGCGCTGGCGGCGCTGAAGGAACCCGAGCCGCCCAAGAGCTTCAAGGACATGCTGGGCATGAGGGGCCTTGTCAAGACCTTGTGGCACATGGCTCCGCGCGAAGTGCGTTCCGCACCGTGCCAGGAAGTGGTCTGGGAGGGCGGCGACGTGGACCTCGGCCGCTTGCCGGTGCAACACTGCTGGCCCGGCGACGTGGCCCCGCTCATCACCTGGGGCCTGGTCATCACGCAGGGCCCGAACAAGCCCCGGCAGAATCTGGGCATCTACCGCCAGCAGGTGCTTTCGCACAACCAACTCATCATGCGCTGGCTGGCACACCGCGGTGGTGCGCTCGATTTTCGCGACCACGGCCTGGCGCACCCAGGCCAGCCCTATCCCGTTGCGGTGGCATTGGGCGCCGACCCGGCAACGCTGCTCGGCGCAGTGACGCCGGTGCCCGACAGCCTGTCCGAGTACCAGTTCGCCGGCCTGCTGCGTGGTGCGCGGTCTGAAGTCGTGGCCGCATTGGGTAGCGGCTTGCGCGTGCCAGCCACCGCCGAGATCGTGCTGGAGGGCCACATCCTGCCGGACGCCGGGCACGCGAGCGGCTGGCAGCACGCACTGGAAGGGCCATTTGGTGATCACACGGGCTACTACAACGAACAGGCGTGGTTCCCGGTCTTCACGGTCGAGCGCATCACCATGCGGCGCGACGCCATCTATCACTCTACCTACACCGGCAAACCGCCGGACGAGCCGGCCGTGCTGGGCATGGCCTTGAACGAGCTGTTCATCCCGCTGCTGCAGCGGCAGTTTCCAGAGATTGTCGACTTCTATCTGCCGCCAGAGGGGTGCAGTTACCGCATGGCCGTAGTGAGCATTCGCAAGGCCTATCCTGGCCACGCCCGCCGCGTGATGATGGGCGTATGGAGCCATCTGCGCCAGTTCATGTACACCAAGTTCATCATCGTGGTGGACGAAGATGTCGACGCGCGCAACTGGCAGGAGGTTATCTGGGCCCTGACGACCCGCATGGACCCCGCACGCGACACCTTGCTGGTCGAGGGAACCCCGATTGACTATCTGGATTTTGCCTCACCGGTCAGTGGCCTGGGCAGCAAGATGGGGCTGGACGCCACCAACAAGTGGCCGGGGGAGACGCAGCGTGAATGGGGGCGGCCAATCGCCGTGGACGCCGCCGTCCAGGCAAGGGTTGATGGCATTTTCCGTTCCCTTGCACTGTAAATGCAACTTCAATGGTTCCTGGTTCGCCTGGGAACCTCGGGCCAACTGCCTGCGGCCTGGCCTTGACTCAGATCAAGGTCGCTACGCAGTGCGTTGCCTAGTATAGGTATATTAAAAATACATCTTATAGATGCACGCATGAAGCTCACCGCCTTCACCGATTACAGCTTGCGTGTGCTGATCTATCTGGCCGCGCAGCCAGAGCGGCGCGCGACGATTGGGCGGATCGCCGCAGCGTTCGACGTTTCAGAACATCACCTGACCAAGGTGGTCCATTTCCTTGGCAAGCGCGCGTGGCTGGCCAACGTGCGGGGCAAGGGCGGCGGACTGGAATTGGCGATGCCGCCGGAACTCATCGGGCTGGGCGACGTAGTGCGCCAGACGGAAGGGCTCGACATGCCTGCTGAGTGTTTCGACGAGGGCGGCGGGCACTGTTCCATTGCCGGCATCTGCCGTCTCAGCGGCGTGCTGGGCGAGGCCGTCACGGCGTTCCACGCCGTGCTCGACCAATACACGCTGGGCGATCTGGTGCACAACCGGCAGGCCCTGGCCAAGGTGTTATTCACCATGCATCCCGCGCCGGCACGTCCAGTGGCCGCGCACGGCCTGAGGAAGACGCCATGAACATCGGCGACCAGAACGACCCGAATGACGGGCGGCCGTTTCCCTATGAAGGGCCTGAAGCCCTTCTCCAGCCGATCGTCGACGCGCTCATGCGCGTTGTGGACCCGGAAGTCGCGATGTCGATCGTGGACGTCGGGTTGGTCTATGGCGTGACGGTCACGGCGGACAGGGTGCACGTACTGTTGACGATGACGTCCGCTGCCTGCCCGGTGGCCGACATGATCGTCGCAGAGGCCGAGGCCGAACTGGACTCCATCGCTGCGCCGGAGATGCTGAACCAGGTGGAATTGGTCTGGGATCCGCCGTGGACCGCGGATCGGATGAGCGCGCGTGCCCGGCGCTTCATGGGATGGTAATGGCTCTGATCGTCCGTCCGCTGTTTCTCGTGCTGGTCGCGCTGTCGCTGGTCAGCGGTATCGCGGGTGGCCTGCTGCGCCTGGGCCTGGCCGTCCCGGCGACGGCCGAAGCCACGTGGCTGGGGTACGCGGCCGCATCACATGCAGCGCTGATGATCAGCGGCTTCCTGGGCACAGTGATCGGCATCGAACGGGCGCTGGCGATCAAGCGGCGCGCCGCCTTCCTGGCGCCGCTGGCCTCGGCACTGGGCGGTCTGTGCCTGTTGACGGGCCGGAAGGCACCGGCTGCCGAGCTGATGGTTGTGGCGGCAGCGCTATTCGTGGCCGTTAACGTGGTCGTCGTGCGCCGGCAAATGGCGGCCCACACGCTCTTGCTGCTGATTGCGGCGATGGCCTGGCTTTTCGGCAGTGTGCTGTTCGCTGCGGGTGCCGGTGCGGCCGCGCTTTTGCCGTGGTGGTTTGGCTTCCTGGTCTTGACGATCGCTGCAGAGCGGCTTGAAATGACAAGGCTGATGCGTCGCAGGCCTGCCGCCCGTCTGTTGCTCTACCTCGTGTTGGCAGCAATGCTCGTGGGGGCGGTTGTGTCGGCCTTCTCGCCGACGGTCGGCGGATCGGTTTATGGCGCATCGATGGTGTTGCTGGCCGCGTGGCTGGGCGTGTTCGATATCGCCCGCCGGACGATGTTCGCGCAGGGGCTCAGCCGCTACATGGCGATCTGCCTGCTCGGCGGCTATATATGGCTGGCCGTGGCCGGAGTGGCCTGGGCCGGCGCCGCCTGGGGGCTGCCGTGGCGTGATGCGGCGCTGCACGCCCTGGGGCTGGGTTTCGTGTTCTGCATGGTGATGGGCCATGCGCCGGTGATCCTTCCGGCGGTCGCGGGCGTGAAACTCCAGTTCGGCGCTTTCTTTTATGCACCGCTGGTCCTGATGCACGTGTCTCTGGCGCTGCGGCTGGGCTGGGGCGGCTTCGATACCGCGGCGCGGGCGTACGGCGCCATGCTCAACGCGGCGGCCGTCGCGCTTTTCGCGGCCACCGTGGCTGGCGCGGCAGTGACATGGCATCTGAATCACGGCGCGCGAAGCGCCAGGGAAGGCAACTGAATGGCACAGCTCATCCGGATCGAGGAGCCGCCGCGCGCTGCGGCCCGCGAATTTGCGTTGTGGCGGCTGGGCTTTCGCCCGTTCTACTTGTTGGCCAGCGTGTTTGCCGCGCTGTCGATCGCCTTTTGGGCACTGCAATACGCCGGTTGGCTAGGCCGGCCCTATTTGCAAGGATCGTTGTGGCATGCGCATGAGATGCTGTTCGGCTTTGCGCTGGCAGTGGTTGTGGGCTTTCTCTTTACGGCGGGTAGCAACTGGTCTGGCCGGCCGACGCCTACTGGCGTGCCGCTGGCCGCCTTCGCCCTGCTCTGGGTGGCGGGTCGGGTCCTGGTCCTCACACCGTTCGGCTGGGCCGCAGCGATCGTGAGCGTCGCCTTCCCAACGGCGGCGGCGATCGCCCTGGCAGTTCCGTTCGTGGCCGCCGGGAATCGACGCAACTACTTCTTCGTAGTGCTGCTGCTGATCATGTCCGCGGCCGACCTGGCGGTACACCTGGACCATCTGGGCGTTGTACAGTTGCCTGGTTGGGCTGGCATCCAGCTGGGGCTGGACGTGCTTCTGTTCATCATGTCGGTCATGAGCGGCCGCGTGATCCCGATGTTCACCAACAACGGCGTACCCGGCGCCGGCGCG
>JANYAN010000153.1 GCA_025361305.1 Burkholderiales bacterium | reverse complement strand
GGGCGGCCAGCACGAATTCGCCGATGGGATGTTCTTCGGCGGCACAGCGCCCACGTGGAGCAACACCACGCTGCGCCAGATCCTTCGCGACCACGGCCGCCGGGCCAAGCGCATTGCGTGGATCGACTTGCACACGGGGCTGGGCCCCAGCGGGGTGGGGGAACGCATCTACGCCGGCAGCGATGACGCAGCTAGCATTCGGCGCGCCCGCCAATGGTGGGATGGCGGGGGCGCAACGCCGGTGACCTCGATCTACGATGGCTCGTCGTCCTCCGCCTTCCTGACCGGACTGATGTGGGGCGCAATCGCAGAGGAGTGCCCGCAGGCCGAGCACACAGGGATCGCGATGGAATATGGCACCTTGCCCGTGATGGAGACCTTGCAGGCGCTGCGGGGCGAGCACTGGCTACACCTGCACCCGGAGGCACCGGGCGAACTCGCGCGGGAGATCAGGCAGCAGATGAAGGACGCGTTTTACGTCGACACCGACGATTGGAAGGGTCAGGTGCTGCGCCAAGCGCGCGATTCGATGGTGCAGGCAGCCAACGGCCTGGCAAGCTGACAGCCCGAGGGCGCTCAGGACGCGAAGCGCTCGCTGGCGATTTCCAGCAGCCCGTCGAAGATCAGGCTCTCGACCAGTTCGAAGGACACCGACATGTGCGGTGCCATCTTCCAGCCGGCGCCACCGGTCATGATGCAAGCGGGCTCAGCGTCGCAGTGTCGTTGCACATGCTGGACCATGCGTTCGATCGCGCCAGCAATCGCATAGGTCCCGCCACTGGTCAACGCGTCGCTGGTATTGGTGGGAAACTCGCGAACTTCCCCGGTGGGAACGTGCAGACCGGCGGTGCCCGACTCCAGGGCGCGCAGCATGATGCCGTGGCCCGGCAGGATGAAACCGCCGAGGAATCGCCCGTTGACATCCACCGCCTCTACTGTGACCGCCGTCCCCACCATGACAACGACCAGCGGCTTGGCCGCTCCACGCGCAAGGACGCGGTGACGGGCTCCGATCATTGCCACCCATCGGTCCGTCCCCAGGCGCGTGGGGTGGTCGTAGCCATTGACCAGCCCGGCCTCCGCGCGGCTGGAGACCACCCACTGGGCCGGCAGGTCCCACAGCTCTTCGAGTTGCACGTCGACCCGGCGCCTCATGGCATCAGCCGCGACAACGCACCCCAGCATCCGCTTGGGCGCGGCCAGTGCCGCCCACGGGCCTTCCGCCAGCCGATCAATGTTCTCAAGGAATTCAGCGCCGTGTGCGCGGACCTGCGCGCCCGGCCGCGGCGCGTCGTAGAGCGCCCACTTCAGGCGTGTGTTGCCGATGTCGACGGCCAGAAAAGACATGGGTCAGCCGGCCGCCTGGAGCTGTGCGTCCAGGGCGGCCAGGGCCTGCGCCAGGACGGGCTCCATGGCCGCACATTGCTGGCGATCGGCCACAATCTGCTTGATGATGCGGCGCAACGCGCGCGCCGCCTTGGTAGCCTCTTCGAGCGCCACTCCCGGCCCGCCCGCCTCGCCCGCCCCAGCCGCCAGCGATGCCAGTCTTGCCGACCATGCCTTGAAGTCGGGCAGCAATGTCTGCTGGACAGCTTTGGGCAGCGTCGCTCGGCGCGCCGCCAACTCCTGGCTTTGCTCGTGCACTTTTTGTGCCGCGGTACAGGCCAGGCGCAAGACCTTCAGCCGCGCCACCAGGATTTCGCAGCGCGCGGCGTCATCCCTGATTTGCTGCTGCGCGTGAGTGTCTAGCGATGGCGCCTGACGCACGGCGTCAGTACGCGCCTTCAGCTGGTTGCGCATGTCCTGCAGCCAGCGTGTGCCCTGGTCAATGATCTTGTCGATCGCGTTGAACTCCACCGACAACTCGACCAGGTGCTTATCGGTCGACCCCGATTCGCCCACGCGGCGCGCGTGCCAGCCCTGTAACTGCGCGGCCAGTTCCCGGGCGGCATCGTCGACCCTCTCGCCCTGCGCTGCAAAAGCAAGTCCGGCAGTGCGCGCCTTGCCGGTGTTACGAGCCCACCAGCCATGGGCCTGCAACAAGGAGAAATCGACCGCTTCGATTGCACCACCCACCTGCTCGATCTGATGGGCAAGCGGCGCCAGATCGCCCTGCGCGAGGAAGCCCTGCAGATGCGAGGCCAATTCGGCCAGGCGCCGCACATGCTGGTGCCCAGCGTCGGCGGCCATCTGGTCCAGCCATGCAGCCGGTGACGCCGCAACCTTGGGGCGCGATTCGGCCAGCTTGGCCGGCGTCATGAGGGACGCAGTGCGATCGAATTCTTCCATGCCGATCCAATGGAGTTCTGGCCAGCAATATAAACCTTCCGGATTCAGTGCCTAGATCGCACCCAGCCAGCAGGCGCGCTGGATCGCAGCCATCTTGTTGTCCACCTGCAGCTTATTCATGGCGTTGGCCAGGTGGTAGTTCACCGTTCTTTCGGTACAGGCCAGTCGCTGCCCGCTTTCGCGCGCCGTCAGTCCCTGGAAAGCCAGGATCAGGCATTCGCGTTCGCGAGGACTCAGCGTCGAGCGCGCCTGCGCGATCGACCGTTTGACCAGGGGCCAGATATTCAGCGCCGACCAGACCAGTGCAGCGGCCTCGCTCCGGTCGGTCAATTCGCGCGGGCTGAACATGAAGCATTCAAAGGCACGCCCCGCCGGCAGCGAAAACTCCACACGGACCACGGTCTGGTAGCCGTGCGCCAGCCACAGTAGCCGCCAGCGGCTCGATCCGAGGCGGTCCGACTTGGCAATGTATTGCCACGCGACCAATGGCGCATCGGAGTCGCGCCATGGCGCGCCGAAGTCGCGACTTTCTGCCAGGGCCTTCGCGGCTTCGGCAACCAGCGGCGGGTGGACGGCCACCACCTGACGGTCCTCTGTCGTTCCGAACGGGTCCGGCCCAAGCACGGCGACCGCCTCAACGGAAAACTCGCGCAGCGCGCTGACCCAATCACTCAGGAGGCCGTCCAGGCTGACGCTGTCAAAGTTAACAGGTAGCTGCATCGACGTGCTATTAAAGAAACGGGACAATAGCACGGCCCTCAT
This sequence comes from Burkholderiales bacterium, assembly GCA_025361305.1. Lineage (GTDB taxonomy): Bacteria > Pseudomonadota > Gammaproteobacteria > Burkholderiales > Burkholderiaceae_C > Ramlibacter. The sequence goes on along the minus strand of JANYAN010000153.1, from coordinate 11,005 downwards.
TCCAGCATCCGACCCAGCCGTGCCACAAGAAACATTGCGTGAACCGCGACCGCCCGCCATGGCCGCAGCGCCGCCGCCGTCGGCCTGGCAGCAGACTTCGCGGTGGCTGAGAGAAGAAGTCTGCATTGCCCCGCTGGTGCCGGTGCTGCACCCTTCTCCGGTCCGAATGAAGGGGCTGGGATTGTTTACCCTGCTGGGGCATCCGTTGTTCTGGTGGGTCTGGGCGGTCGGGCTGCCCCAACCCTACGAGAACCTTCCGCTGCGCATCTTCACGGCATCGCTCGGCCTGCTTCTGATCAGCAGCCGTGTCAGCAGCGACCCGGCCAGCCGCCTGGCCGGACAGGTCTTCAGCGCCGTTTTCTGGTTCGAGCTGCCGTTCCTGTTCAGCTGGCTGTTCCTGTGCAACGGCGGCAATGGCGTCTGGCTGGCGAGCGTGTCCGCGATGATCCTGATCTACTACTTCGCAACCGACTGGAGAATTGCCACCGTGGGGCTGGCCATGGGCGGGCTGCTCGCGCGCATCCTCTTCGAGTGGTTCGGCCCAGCCGTCCCGCCCATGTCTACCGAGCTCTTTCTGACCAATGCCGCTGTGCTGGGTTTTTGCGTCAGCATGGGCCTTCTGCTGGGCATCTCGTCGGCCAACCTGCGGCGTGAACATCTGGCCCATACCCTCACGACGATGGGGATCATGGCCCATGAGCTGCGCACCCCGCTGGCAACGATGTCCCTGATCGGCGACGCCCTGCGCGGCGAGGCCGTCGAATGCGGTGCGCAATCCGCAAGGCGACTCGAACAACTGGGCGTGCGAATGCATGCCCTGGTCAGGAACATGAATCACCAGATCGACACGCAGATCGCCAACGCGCGGCTGATGCGACTTCCCGGCCACACCGAGGCAATCGACGCCGCCGATATCGTCAAGGAAACCGTGAGCGGCTATCCTTACCGCAGCACCCGTGAGCGGGATTGCGTGCGCGTCGAAGTGCTGCAGGATTTCAGGTTCAAATGCTCGCAGTCGCTGTTCGCGCAGGTGATCGACAACTTGATCAAGAACTCGCTGCGGTCGCTCGCTGCCGCCGGCACCGGCACCCGGCTTGGCGACCTGCTGATCGAGGTCAGCGCGCAGGGTAGCCGGGGCCGCATCGTCGTCACCGACCGCGGTGTGGGCATCGACGCGCAATTGCAGCCGCGCATATTCGAGCCATTTTTTTCCACCAACCTGGGCACGGGTCACGGCCTCGGCCTGGCGTTCTGCCAGCGCGTCGTCCAAGGCGGCAACGGCTCGATCCGGGTCAGATCCGAGCCGGGCCATGGGGCTGTGTTCACCATTGAAATGCCGGTTCTTGCCTGAAAAAATAGCATGACCTTTCCACTGTTCAATCGCCCCGGCACCATCGCCTTTCTCGACGACGACCCCGACTACCTGGAAATGCTGGCCCTGGTGTTGCCGCGCCACTGGCACGTCAGGCTGTTCCTGCGGCCTGGCGACTGCATCAACTACCTCCAGCAGGAGCCCCCGTTCTGGGAGGCCGACGCCTGGAACCAGCAACAGCTGATCGACCACTGGCGCGATGGCAAGGCGCTGATCCCGCAGATCCTCGGCTACTGGGCCAAATACACCGAGCGCTATGCCCTGACGCGTGTCTGCGTGGTCGACTATTCGATGCCGGCGATGAACGGGCTGCAGGCGCTGGGGGAATTGATCGAATGGCCAGGTTCGCGCGTGTTGCTGACGGGACAGGCCGACGAGCAGGTCGCCGTCAAGGCATTCAACGCCGGCCTGATCGACCAGTTCATTGCCAAGCAGACCCCTGACATCTCGCGTCGCCTGATCGATGCCGTCGAGCACCTGCTGAACATGCCCAATGCGCGTCACGCCCAGACCTGGCGCGTCACCCTGGGCCCCGACCAGGACGCGCTGTTGCGCGCGCCTTCCGTGGTACGCGATCTGTCGGCCTTCGCAGCAAAACGTTGGGTCGAGCATGTTGTCATCGGCGATCCGTTTGGCGTGCTGGGCATGGACGCGGCCGGCCAGGTCAGCTGGCTGCAGCTTGAGACCCGGGAAGGCCTCGCGGCCCTGGCCGAACTGGCCGCACTGGAGGGAGTAACTCCCTCGGCACTGGAAGACATCCGGCAGGGACGCAAGGTGGCCGACCTCGAACTGCGTCTGGCCTTGGGCCGGGCCGGGCCAGCGCGCCTGATGCCCGCGTTTCCGATCGGGCAAAACGGCTCGCTCATGGGTGCGGTCTTCACCGTCGACGCGGCCCATTGCCCCGATCCGGCCAACGGCTACAGTCACTGGCTCGCCCGACAGGACAAGCGGGAAGTCCAGGGATGAACCGGCAATCGGTGTCACGCGCCGCCAACGTTCGCCTCGAGCCGGTTGCGCCGGGCGATGGGCCACTCCCACGGCCTGAGGTTGCGCGCCACCTCGACCGCCACCTGCTCGACATGGTCCAATTCGGCGTCAGTCAGGGACGCGTGCAAAGTCAGGCGGACCATCGCGCGATTTTTGCTTGTGGCCGGGGCACAGAAAATGGCGCCTATTACGTCACGCGCCTCGAGGGCGTCGCGCAGCAGCATCGTGGCCGGCTCGGTCCCGGCCTCGAGCGCGATGATCTGTTCGCTGCCCTGGTGGATCGGGAAGCCGGCATTGGCCAGGCTTGCCCGCAGGCGCGCGGTATTGGCGTGCAGACGGGCTCGCGCGGCATCACTTCGCCTTACCACGCCCAGAGTGGCAGACAGGCCGGCGATTTCGTGCGGCAGCAGCGACGAACTGAAGATGTTGGGGAAACTCGAAATCAGCGTGTAGTAACGCATGCTGGGCGGCGCCGTAAAGAATCCCGCCCGCCCGGCAAATGCCTTGGCCAGACTTGCCGTGATGAAATGCACGCGATCGGTCAGGCCCTCCTGCGCGCACAGGCCAGCCCCTTGCGGCCCGTGCGTTCCCAGCGAATGGGATTCGTCGACCACGATGGTGCTCAAGTGCCGCTCTGCGACCTCGACGATTTCGCGCAACGGACACAGCGCGCCGGTCGTGCTGTACACCGAGTCCACCACCACGACACCCGGCCCATGCGCCTGGAGCATTCTTTCCAGATGCGCCGGGTCATTGTGGCGAAAGGCGTGCGCAGGTGCGCGCGCCGCCCGAGCGCCCTCCCACAGCGACATGTGGGCCAAGCCGTCAAGGTAGACTGGCGTCTGTTCGTCGGCAATGATCTGCAGCAGACCGAGGTTGGCGGTGTAGCCCGACTGGCACAGGAAGCCGTCTTCCTTGCCGATCCAGCCGGCCAGCGATTTTTCCAGTGCATGGGCAGGGTGATCTCCAAGCAGGAAGACGCCCGACTGGACGACCGATTCCGCGTCCTGGCGCAGCGCCGCAATCTGGGCCCGGACAATGTCCGGATGGCCAGTGACGCACAGATAGTCGTTGCCGTCCAGACGGACTGCTCCTGGCCCTGCAGTGCGACCGTGCAGGACGAACTTGCCACCCCACTGGTGTTTCCATCGGTCGGAAAATTCACGCTCGATGCGCTTGCGCAGCGCCAGCGGTAGCGCTGGGTCGACGCGGCGGGGATGGCAAAGGGTTTGGGTGTCTTCCATGGTGCACCTGTAACAAGGAGGTGCTGCCATTGAAGAGGGAAACCACAAAAGGGGTGTTTTACCCCCTGTCAACTTTGACAGGTGAGATACAAACGATCACAAATGCGATCGCAAAACGCAGAAAATATTAACTCTTAAGTTTTATTTAATCCCTGCCCTCAACGCTCACGCGAGCCTTCCGTGGCACTGTTTGTACTTCTTGCCACTACCGCACGGACACGGGTCGTTACGACCCACGCGCGGCAAGCCGGCCGGCGTGCCGGGCAGCGGTGCGCGCGCCGTGCTTTCATCGACCTTGGTTTCCACTTCGCCCGTCTCGGTCGGCGCGGTGTAGGTCACATTGGCGATTCGCTCAGCCCGCACCTCGAGATCCTCCGCAGCCTGCTCGAGTTGTTCGCTCGACTGCACCTTGACCGTCATGAGAACCTTGGTGACATCGTTCTTGACAGAGTCAAGCAACTGGCCGAACAACTCGAAGGCCTCGCGCTTGTATTCCTGCTTGGGCTGCTTTTGCGCATAGCCGCGCAGGTGGATGCCCTGGCGCAGGTAATCGAGCGCCGACAGGTGCTCGCGCCAGTGCGTGTCAATGCTTTGCAGCAGGACGATTCGCTCGAACTGGGTGAAGTTGGCCGAGCCGACCTCCTGAACCTTGCTCTCGAATGCATCGTCGGCCGCCTTGCGCACCATGCCGGCAATGTCCTCGTCGGTGATGGCGCTGGCTGACTGCACTACTTCCTGCAAGGCCAGTTCGATACCCCATTCGTCGACCAGCACCTTGGTCAGCGCCGGGATGTCCCATTGCTCTTCCACCGATTCGGGCGGCACATACTGGTGCACCAGATCGGCAAAGCAACCCTCGCGCAGCGAAGCGATCTGTGCCGACAGGTCAGCCGCGTCGAGGATGTCATTGCGCTGCTGGTAAATCACCTTGCGCTGGTCGTTCGACACGTCGTCGTATTCCAGCAGTTGCTTGCGGATGTCGAAATTGCGCGACTCGACCTTGCGTTGCGCGCTCTCAATGCTGCGGGTAACGATGCCGGCCTCGATCGCCTCGCCATCGGGCATCTTCAGGCGCTCCATGATGGCTTTTACGCGGTCGCCGGCAAAAATGCGCATGAGCGGATCGTCCAGGCTCAGGAAGAAACGCGACGAACCCGGGTCTCCCTGGCGGCCGGAACGACCACGCAGCTGGTTGTCGATGCGGCGTGACTCGTGCCGCTCGGTGGCGATGATGCGCAGCCCACCCCGGGACTTGACGAACTCGTGGTCTTTGACCCACTGCTCGCGCAACTCGGAGATCCGTGCCTGTCTGGTTTGCACGTCGAGCGACTCATCGGCCTCCACGGCCTCGACGGCCTTCTCGACATTGCCGCCCAACACGATGTCGGTGCCGCGCCCGGCCATGTTGGTGGCAATGGTGATCATCTTGGGCCGTCCGGCCTGGGCAACGATCTCGGCCTCGCGAGCATGCTGCTTGGCATTGAGCACCTGGTGGGGCAATTTTTCCTTGTTCAGCAGCTGGTCGATGACCTCTGAATTCTCGATCGAGGTGGTCCCCACCAGCACGGGCTGGCCGCGCTCGTAGCATTCTCGGATGTCCGTGATTGCGGCCTCATACTTCTCGCGCGTGGTCTTGTACACGCGGTCAAGCTGGTCTTCGCGCCGGCTGGGCCGGTTGGGGGGGATCACCATCGTCTCCAGGCCGTATATCTCCTGGAATTCGTAGGCCTCGGTGTCCGCCGTGCCAGTCATCCCCGACAGCTTGGCGTACAGGCGAAAGTAGTTCTGGAAGGTGATCGACGCAAGCGTCTGATTCTCGGCCTGGATCGCCACGCCTTCCTTGGCTTCCACGGCCTGATGCAGGCCTTCGCTCCAGCGTCGCCCGGACATCAGGCGCCCGGTGAACTCGTCGACGATCACCACCTCCTGTTCGCCGTCCTCACCGCGCTGCACCACATAGTGCTGGTCGCGGTGGTAGAGATGATTGGCCCGAAGCGCCGCGTACACATGGTGCATCAGCGCGATGTTGGCCGGGTCATAGAGCGACGCGCCCTGCGGAATCAGGTTCAGGTTGGCCAGGATGCGCTCGGCGCTTTCGTGGCCCTGCTCTGTCAGATAGACCTGCCTGCCTTTTTCATCCACCGTGAAATCACCGGGCTTGATGATGCCCTCGCCCGTACGCGGATCAGCCTCACCCTCCTGGCGGGTCAGCAGCGGAACCACGCGGTTCATCGATATATAGAGCTCAGTGTGATCTTCGGCCTGACCGCTGATGATCAGGGGCGTTCTCGCCTCGTCGATCAGGATCGAATCCACTTCATCGACGATGGCGTAGTTCAGGCCGCTCTGCACCCGGTCGGCCACCTCGTAAACCATGTTGTCGCGCAGGTAGTCGAAGCCGAACTCATTGTTGGTTCCGTAGGTGATGTCGGCGCGGTAGGCTGCCTGCTTTTCTTCGCGCGGCATATTCGGCAGATTGACACCCACCGACAGTCCGAGGAAGTTGTAGAGCTTGCCCATCCACAGCGCGTCGCGGTTGGCCAGGTAATCGTTCACCGTTACGACGTGCACACCCCGGCCCGTCAGGGCATTGAGGTAGACCGGCAAGGTCGCAGTCAGCGTCTTGCCCTCGCCGGTACCCATCTCCGCGATCTTGCCGTTATGCAGCCCCATGCCGCCCTGCAGCTGCACGTCGAAGTGCCGCATCTTCATGATGCGCTTTGAGCCTTCACGGACTACGGCAAAGGCTTCCGGCAAGATGGCATCGAGCGTTTCACCAGCGGCAACCCGCTCCTTGAACTCCTGGGTCTTGGCGCGTAGTTCATCGTCGCTGAGTTTTTCGAACTGCGACTCCAGCGCACTGATGCGCTCGGCGGTCTTGCGATACTGCTTGAGCAGCCGGTCGTTGCGGGAACCGAATATGTGTGTCAGGAAGTTCTTGGCCATGAACGCAATGCCGCCCGCGCGAAGCCATCAGGCCCGCAGAGGCGGCGCAATCCTTTTGTTGATCAGGATGTAACTGGGGCCGCCCCCCACCGCAGCAAGGCCGGGGGCAACGGCAAACCGCAGATTTTACCTGTGCGCAGCCGCCCGTTGGCGGCCAGCGTCAGCAACCAGGGTCGGCACGGCACGGCCCGCCGCCAGGAATTTCTGCGGGTCTTGCGGCACGCCCTGCACCATCACCTCGAAATGCAGGTGGGGCCCGGTCGAACGGCCCGTGGTCCCGACCTCGGCGATCTTCTGGCCGCGCCGGATCAGGTCGCCCTTCTTGACGAAGACCCGGGACGCGTGGGCGTAGCGAGTTACAAGATCGTTGCCGTGATCGATTTCAATCATGTTGCCGTAAGCGGGGTGCACTTCCTGTGCCACCACCACGCCACCGGCCGCCGCCAGGATGGACGTACCCGGATCGGCCTGGAAATCCAGGCCCGTGTGCAGCGCGGACCGGCCGGTGAACGGATCGATGCGCCAACCGAACGACGACCCGAGATGACCGTCCAGCACCGGCTGCTGGGTAGGAACCATCAGCTTGCGGATCTTCTGGTCGAAAAGGCGCGATTCCATGACGGTCAACAGGTCGACGCGCTGATCCGTCAACTGGTTCAGATCGGCCAGCGTCGCCTGCAATTCTTCCATCGAAAGTGAGCGGCCTTCGATCAGGACGCCTCCGCGGCCAGGGGGTGCCTTGAGGTCGCCGGCATTGACACCGGCCAGGCCGGAGACGCGCTCGCCCAGGGCTTCGAGCTGGGCCAGCTTGGCCTGCATCTCGCCCAGCTTGCGCGCCATCGCGTCCAGGTTCTCACGCATGAAGCGGTCGCGCTGCTCGAACTCGTCCTTGACCACCAGGCGGACCAGGGTTCCAACCACTGGCCAGCCTTCCCTTGCGCCCTTGAGAAAAACCCAGTGGTACAGGCCTGCCGCCAGCAGCATCATTGCCATCGACATTCCGACCACAACCAGAACCAGCTTGGTGCCGCTCAGATGGATGGCGCGACTCTTGGCGAGCCACGCATCCGTGATAATGAAATGCACTGATAACCCCTCGTCCAATGCCGTCCGAGAACCGCCGCCTGCATGCTGTCACGCTAGAGCAAGCCGCCCAGGACTCGCCGACACTGGCGAGACTGGCGGAACTTGCGCGCGATTCTGGCGAACGGCTCAAGGCGCTTGACTTGTTGATCCCTGCCTCATTGCGGTCTGCCATCAGGGCCGGACCGATCGACGGTTCCGACTGGTGCCTGCTGGTGGACAGCAACGCCGCGGCCGCGAAACTGAGGCAGCTGAGTCCTGCCTTCCTGAGCCTTCTGCACGACCGGGGTTGGGAGGTTACCTCAATTCGATTGAAGGTTCAAACCCGTCAGCGCAAATGATTTCGGAATAAACAAGCCCGCAGCTGTCCGGCCATCCAGTGCTGCCGCACGGGCATTGGGCCGCAGGCGTGTCGAACGCGTCTTTGCGCGCAAACAGCTATGGGAGAGCCAGGCGGGGTGACTACGAAATGGTGCCGATTATCGGATTCGAACTGATGACCTACCGCTTACAAGGCGGTTGCTCTACCAACTGAGCTAAATCGGCGTGTCCGGAATTTTACGTTGGCGCCGCCACGTGGGCCTCACTTGACGCGTTTGAGCGCCGGGCGCGGGCCCGATGGTGGTCTTGGCGGTTCGCCCTCTGGCATATCGACGGGAGCCGCCTGCTCAGGAGTGACCAGTTGGACAATCCTCGTCTCGCCGTTGGCTACGCCGCCAGCGGCCGGAACGCTGCTCAACGGCGAGGGCTTGCCGCCATCGTCGTCGGCACCACCCGCCACCGGGACAGGGAACGCCATACCTTGCCCATTTTCACGGGCGTAGATGGCGATGACCCGGCTGACCGGAACGATGATCTCGCGCGCGGACCCGGCGAAGCGAGCCTTGAATTCAATGAAATCATTGCCCAGCTTGAGCGAACTGGTTGCGTCGAAGCTGATGTTCAGCACGATCTCGCCATTTTTCACGTACTCGCGCGGCACCTGCACCGTCTCATCGACCAGCACCGCCACATACGGCGTGAGGCCGTTGTCGGTGCACCAGTCGTACAGGGCCCGGATCAGGTAGGGGCGTGTGGACGTGGACTCAAGGGCATTCATCATCGCAAAGATCGGCCCCGATACGTTATTTGCGCATCACCTTTTCTGACGGCGTCAGCGCCTCGATGTATGCTGGACGGGAGAAGATGCGCTCGGCGTACTTGAGCAGCGGTGCGGCGTTCTTGGACAACTCGATGCCATAGTAGTCCAGGCGCCACAGCAGCGGCGCAATGGCTACGTCGAGCATGGAAAAATTGTCACCAAGCATGTATTTGTTCTTCAGGAACACGGGCGCCAGCTGGGTCAGGCGGTCGCGAATGTGCGAGCGTGCCTTCTCCAGCGCCTTTTCATTGCTCTTGGCCGCGCGGGATTCAAGCGTGCTGACATGCACGAACAATTCCTTCTCGAAGTTCAACAGGAACAGGCGCACGCGGGCGCGGTCCACCGGGTCGCCGGGCATCAGTTGCGGATGCGGGAAGCGCTCGTCGATGTACTCGTTGATGATATTCGACTCGTACAGAATCAGGTCGCGCTCGACCAGGATGGGGACCTGGCCGTACGGGTTCATCACATTGATGTCTTCCGGCTTGTTGTAAAGGTCAACGTCGCGGATCTCGAAGTCCATTCCCTTTTCGAACAGCACAAAGCGGCAGCGATGGGAGAAAGGACAGGTAGTTCCCGAATACAGCACCATCATGATGAAGGCTCCTTAAATCAAAAAAGAGTGGGCGCGCAAGGCATCCCACTCTGCAAGCGCAACGACGCACGCCCGGCCGCGGCCGGACTGCGCCTATTTGTCAGCGCACATTTTTCCAGAACGCCGCATTCAGGCGCCAGGTAAAGAACGTAAGAACGCCCAGGAACAGCAACACCCAGACGCCAACGCGCACGCGCGAGTTCTGCGACGGCTCGCTCATCCACTGGAGGAAACCCACCAGGTCGGCTACCGACTGGTCGTACTGCAGGGGCGTCATGGTGCCGGGGCTGACCTGCTTCCAGCCTTTGAACACTTTCACTTCGTGACCATGGGCGGTCTCGGTTTCAAACAGCGGTTCACGCTCGCCCTGTAGCTCCCACAGGACATGGGGCATTCCAACATTGGGGAACACCATGTTGTTCCAGCCGGTGGCCTTGGTCGGGTCCCTGTAGTAGGTGCGAAGGTAGGTATAGAGGTAGTCGGCACCGGTGCCGCCGTGGCCCGACCGCGAGCGCGCCACCAGGCTCAGGTCTGGCGGATTCGCGCCGAACCATTCTTTGGCCAGCTTCGGGTCGATCGCGGCCTTCATGGTTTCGCCTACCTTGTCGGTGGCGAACAGCAGGTTGTCCTTGATCTGTTGCTCGGTCAGGCCAATATCGCGCAGGCGGTTGTAGCGCATGAACGCGTCCGAGTGGCAGCTGAGGCAGTAGTTGACGAACAGCTTCGCGCCGTTTTGCAGCGCCGGAAGGTCGTTGGTCTTGTTCGGCGCCTTGTCCCAGGCCAGGGTCTCGCCTTCATTGGCCCATGCGCCAAAGGAACAGCCGAGTGCGACGATCAGGGTGAGAATGAGCTTCTTCATGTTTGTCGTCTCCTGATCAGTGGCCGTCAAACGTGACGCGATCGGGCGGCGTCTTGAATGCGCCCTTGCAACTCCACCACGGCATGAGCAGGAAGAACCCGAAATAGAAAAGTGAACCCACTTGCGAAACCCGTTCGCCGACCGGCGAGGGCGGCTGGGTGCCCAGATACCCCAGCACGATGAAGTCAACCACGAAAACAGCGTAGACGGCGTTGTGCCAGCCCGGACGGTAGCGGATCGACTTGACCGGACTCGTGTCCAGCCACGGCAGGAAGAACAGGATGATGACAGCGCCGCCCATCACCACGACGCCCCAGAACTTCGCATCGATGCCGGTCAGGAACGGCAGGGCCTGGAACAGGCCGGCGAACACCGGGGCCAGGAAGGGCAGCCAGTTGGCCAGAGCCGCGAGCAACCCTAGCGCCACGGCGAGGCCGCCACCAATGGCCCACAGCGCGATCTTGACGGGCCCTGCAACGTGGCGCGCGCTGAAGAACACGGCGACCAGGACGATCAAGGCCAGCCATGCCGCCATCTCGGAAGTGATGGCACGCAGCATCGAGTAATACGGCGTGAAGTACCAGACCGGCGCGATGTGCAGCGGCGTCTTCAGCGGATCGGCCGGAATGAAGTTGTTGTACTCGAGGAAATAGCCGCCCAGCTCGGGGGCGAAGAAGATGATCGCGCTGAACACCATCAGGAAAACGCTGACACCGAAGATGTCGTGGACGGTATAGAACGGGTGGAAGGCGACGCTGTCCAGGGGCTTGCCGCTGGC
>JANYAN010000445.1 GCA_025361305.1 Burkholderiales bacterium | reverse complement strand
ACCCTGAACTTGCCCATCTGCTGCCCGTAGATCGTTTCCACCCCGAGGATGCCCACGATGATCTCGGCCGGCACACCGAATTCCCTCTCCGCGCGCTCCAGCGTTTCGCGATTGGCTTGCCAGAACCGCACGCCCGCGTCGATGCGCCGCGGCTCGATGAACCGGCTTCGGTACAGGGCCCAGTTCTTGGCGGTGCCCACGGCAGGCGGCTGGATCAGCCGCGCCACGGCCGGAAGATGGCGGGCACGCCCAATCGCACGGCGTACCCAGGTGCGATCCAGGTCGCGCCGTTGTGCGACGTCGTCGGCAAATTGCATGGCAGCCTCCCGGCCGGCGTAGGGCACACCGCGCTCGGCCGCGGCTGGCTTCCTGGCTGACTTGTGAACGGGGGCTGCGCTGCAGGCCGCGGCAGTGCAAAGGGCCAGGACAGCTGCCAGCAGGAGTCGGATGATCACCGTGGCCATGCCAACCGCTTGAATTCGCGCTGCAGTCCGGCCAGGTTGCCGTCATGCGAGGGCGCATAGCGCAGGGCCTCGAGCCGCAGCAGCCAGTCTGCAACCGCCCGCGCCTGGGCACCGAAGCGCTGTGTGACGACGCTGGCCATCTGGCGCGGCGCTGCCGCCGGCGCCAGGTCAAGGCCCGCCAGCCGCAGGCGCTTGCGCGCACGGGCCAGCAAACGCAGCCACGGGTCATGCTGGCTGCGCTCCCACAACGTCCACGCCGCCCCGCACAACGCGACGAAGACGATCAGGCCCAGCAGCACATAGCTCAGGTCTTCCCAACTTGGTGATTCGAATCCGATGTCCTTGAGCAGGCTCAGCTGCTTGCTCTGGGTGTAGTTCAGGACCCACTGGTTCCAGCTGTTGTTTACCGCCTCCCAGGCCGCCCGCAGGTTTGCCGTCAATGTGGGCGAAACATTGCCGAAAGCCGTGGCCAGTACGCCTCGCGGGGCCACCAGCCGCTGGAAGGCGCCGGTGCGGCCCGGTGCGACCGACGATGTCGGGTCGACGCGAACCCAGCCGCGCCCACGCAGCCAGACCTCGGCCCAGGCGTGGGCATCACTCTGGCGGATCACCCAGAAGCCGTCCACGCTGTTGATTTCGCCGCCCTGGTAGCCGGTGACAACACGCGCGGGAATGTCCATCGCGCGCATCAGCACGACGAACGCCGAGGCGATGTGCTCGCAAAAGCCTTCCTTGCGATCGAACCAGAACTCGTCGGCGGTATTCGACCCGTAGACACCTGGCTCCAGCGTGTACCGGTACCCGCCTGTGCGCAGGCGGTCCAGCGCTGCCTGCACCCGGGCCGGCGGTCCGCCCGCCTCCAGTTCGGGCGAGCGCATCATTTCGCCGGCGAGCTGCAACGTTCTGGGGTTGAAGCCCGCTGGCAGGTCGCGGTATTCAGGCAGCACAGCAACGGCGCTGTTGAGCGGGCCGCTGCGAAACACAGGATGGCTTTCGACGCGATAGCGCAGCAGATCGGTGACAGGCCGATTGGCCACCCACTGGAGTTCGCTGGTCATCATCGTTTCAAAGCCGGGCGCGACCGGCGGCTTGGCCGCAGCATCCATCACCAGGAGCCAGGGCCGGTTGTTCGGCTCCATGGTCACCTCGTAGCGCACCGGAGCGCCCGCCACCTGCAATTGGGCCGCTCCCTGCGGCACCGGCGAAAACCGCGAGCCCAGACGCGGCTGCAGGGCGCGCCATTCGCGCCCGTCGAAGGTCGAAAGGACCGGGCCCCTGAAGTACAGCTCCTGCTGCGGCGGCACGGCACCTTCGAACTTGATGCGCATCGCGATACTGTCATCGAGGGCCAGTGTGGCCAGAGTTCCTACCTGCATGGTGACCGACAGGCCACTGCGACCGGCCATGGCGTCGCCGGGGATGCCCCAAAGCGGTGCCAGGCGCGGGAAAAGTACGAACAGGACCGCCATGATCGGTGCGCCCAGCAGAGCCATGGTGGCGGCGGTGCGGGCGGCACGCGCCAGCGGTGGCTTGCCCACGGGCATGTGCGCGTTGACCAGCGCAGTCAACAGCCCCAGCAGCCCGATCAGCATTGCGGCGGCAATGGGCAGCGATTGGGAAAAGAAGAAATTAGTGAGCATCGTGAAGAAGCCCAGGAAAAAGATGACGAAAGCATCTCGCCGGGCCCGTAGTTCGAGTGTCTTGAGCGCCAGCAGGACCACCAGCATCGTCACACCGGCGTCACGCCCCAAGACGGTGCGGTGCGTGGCCAGGGTAGCGGCGACTGTGACGGCCAGCAGGATGACGAGCCACCACTTGCCTGGCAGGGGTCGCGACACCCACGCCAACCAGCCGCGCCACAGCAACACCGCCGCCACCAACAGGCTGCACCAAAGCGGCAGATTGGCGACCTGCGGCAGCATGACCCAGCCGATCACCAGCAACAGGAACAGCGTATCCCGGCTGTCACGCGGAAGGGCATTGAGTCGCTCTAGCATGTGGCCAACGCCTCCAGGCAGCGCCGCTTGTGGCCCTCGCCGCAGGCCGGCTTGATCTCTGTCTGTGGCAGGCGCAGCCCCCAGTCCAGCCCCAGCTTGTCGGCCTGGATCACCCAGGCGGCCAGACGGGAGAGCTTGTGCTCGGTATCCACGTGGCCGACCTGATTGAAGTCGAGCCATAGCTCATAGCGTTGCGCCTGCTGCGTGTCGCGGCTGACGAGCTGGTCGGCCTTGGCGGCCTTCTTCCACACGACCAGCTTGAGCGGGTCGCCCCGGCGGTAGGCGCGCACGCCGTCGAATTCACCGGTGCTCTGGGCGCGCGTTGTGGCGCCGCCGCCGGCGCGCGGTTCGCCCGGCGGCAGGGGCGGTGGGAAGGGCTCGGGCCGTGGGTAGACCAGGACCTGGGCGGCCGGCCGCCAGACCGTCCAGACGCGAAAAGTGCCCAGCGGAAACCGGGTTTCGGCCGTCAGCGCTGGCGTGCGGTGCAGGCCCCGCCGGTCCGGTTTGAACGCGACGTGCACGGTGCTGCTGCCCTGGGCCGGCACGTCGGCCCAGACCCACCGGTCATCGTGCGTGGCGTCCAGCACGGCCAGGCCGATGCCATGGCGCACCGAATTGCGCGCATTGCTCAGCACCACGGTCAGCATGGCACTGGAGCCGGCGAACTGCGGATCGGTGGGCAGCAGGTTCATCGTCAGGCCACGCAGCGTGCCGTGGCAGACGTGCATCCCCACCACCGCGCTGCCGGCCAGCAGGAAGGTGAGCAGATAGCCCAGGTTGAGCTGGTAGTTGATCGACGCCACCAGCAGCAGCAGCATGGTGGCTCCCATCATGAAGCCTGGCCGGGTGGGCAGGATGTAGACATTGCGCTGGGTCAGCGTCATGGTGTCGGTCAGCGGCAGCCGTGCCTGCCACCACTGGCGGAACCGCCGCCGGGCGAACCCGACCGGATTGAGGACCCCGGCGTTCATGGCAGCGGCACGGCCTCCAGCATCGCGCGCACTTGTTCGATCGGCCCGCGGCCCGCATCACCGACGGGGATCAGGCGATGTGCCACGGTCTGCGGCAGGATGGCCTGCACGTCGTCGGGGGCCACGTAGTCGCGCCCGCTGAGCATGGCCTGGGCCTTGGCAGCACGCACCACGGCGATCCCCGCCCGAGGCGACAGCCCCTGCAGGAACCAGCGGCCCGAACGCGAGGCAGCCACCAGGTCCTGAACATAGTCCAGCAGCGGGGGCGCGGCGTGGACTTCCAGCACCTTGCGCTGCAGCCAGTCCAATTCAATCGGCGTCAGCGTGCTCTGCAGCGACTCCACCATGCCGCGCCGGTCGGCGCCCGACAGCAGTTCCCGTTCGGCCGCGCGGTCCGGGTAGCCCAGAGAGATGCGCATCAGAAAGCGGTCGAGCTGCGATTCGGGCAGCGCGAAGGTGCCCAGCTGGTCATGCGGATTCTGGGTGGCGATGACAAAGAACGGGGAGGGCAGGGGACGCGTTTCTCCTTCCACCGTGACCTGCTTTTCCTCCATCGCTTCCAGCAGCGCGCTCTGGGTTTTGGGGCTGGCCCGGTTGATTTCGTCGGCCAGCAGCACCTGCGCGAAAATCGGGCCCGGATGGAACACGAAGGCTTCCTTGGCCCGTTCGTAGATCGACACGCCCGACAGGTCACTGGGCATCATGTCGGCGGTGAACTGCACCCTGGAAAAGTGCAGGCCGAACGACCGCGACAGGGCGTGGGCCAGGGTGGTCTTGCCGACGCCCGGGACATCCTCGATCAGCAGGTGGCCGCCGGCCAGCAGGCAGGCGACGCAGTCCTGCACCTGGTCGCGTTTTCCCACAATCACCGTGTTAAGCTGATCAAGGAGCGCTTTGAGTTGTTGTTGTGCTTGCATGGGCATGACGTTATCCGAATTTGGCCAGAGGTGAGCGGTGGCAGCTAACAAAACCGGGTTTTTCACCCATCCTGATTGCGGGCGGCATGAAATGGGGCCGGGCCATCCCGAGTGTCCCGAACGCCTGGCGGCGATCGAAGACCGGCTGCTGATCAGTGGCGTGGCCGATGCGCTGGAACGGCGCGAGGCACCGCTGGCCTCGCTGGGAGACATCGAACTGGCGCACACCCGCTTGCATGTGGCGGCCATGCGCGGCATGGGCCAGGAGCTGGCCGAAAACGTCACCGCAGGTGGGCGTGGCTATGCGCAAATCGATCCCGACACATCGATGAACGTGCATACCTGGAACGCCTTGCTCAGGGCGGCCGGCGCGACCCTGGCCGCCACCGACGCGGTGATGGCCGGTGAACTGGAAAACGCCTTCTGCGCGGTCCGTCCGCCCGGCCACCACGCGTGCCACGACCATGCGATGGGATTCTGTTTTTTCAACCACGTGGCAATTGCGGCAAAGTACGCGCTGGATCGCCACGGCCTGCAGCGCGTGGCCATCGTGGACTTCGACGTCCACCACGGCAATGGGACCGAGGACATTTTTGCCGGCGACGATCGGGCACTCATGGTGGGCATCTTCCAGCACCCCTTCTACCCCTATAGCGGTACGGAGTCGCACGCAGCCAATATGGTCAACGTGCCTGTACCGGCCTACACCCGGGGCAAGGAAATCCGCGAGCTGATCGAGCACCACTGGATTGCCCGCCTGGAGGATTTCCGGCCCGAGATGATCTTCATCAGCGCCGGTTTCGACGCCCACCGCGAGGACGATCTCGGCCAGCTGGGCCTGGTGGAGCAGGACTACGCCTGGATTACATCGCGCATCAAGGACATTGCGAGAAGGCATGCCAAGGGCCGGATCGTCTCCTCGCTCGAGGGCGGCTACAACCTGGGTGCGCTGGGCCGCAGCGTCGAGGCCCATGTGCGCGTTCTGGCCGATCTCTGAATCCGCCCCGATCCGGCAGACCATGGATGACGCACTGATCGAACAACGGGACGCACGCGGCGTCATCCGGCTCACAATGAACCGGCCGGCCACGTACAACGCCCTCGGCGAAGAAATGCTGGGGGCGCTGCAGTCGGCGCTGGATCGGGTGGCGCAGGACGAATCGGCGCGTGTCGTCGTGCTCGGCGCGGTGGGCAAGGCCTTCTGTCCAGGCCACAACCTCAAGGAAATGATGGCGACGCCGCAGCTGGCGTACTACCAGCGCCTGTTCACCCAATGCAGCCGGATGATGCTGAGCATCCAGAACCTGCCTGTGCCGGTGATCGCCCGGGTCCAGGGCCTTGCCACCGCGGCGGGCTGCCAGCTCGTGGCCCAGTGCGATCTGGCGGTGGCATCCACCGAAGCAAGCTTTGCCGTCAGCGGTGTCAGCGTTGGCTTGTTCTGCTCGACCCCCAGCGTGCCCCTGCTGCGCAATGTGCCAGCCAAACATGCCATGGAAATGCTCCTGACCGGCGAGTTCATCAGTGCGCGGCAAGCGCTCGAGCGGGGCCTGGTGAACCGTGTTGCCGAGGCCGCGCAGCTTGACGCCGAGGTCGACACCCTGGTCGCCAGCATTCTGGACAAGCCGCGCACCGCCATCGCGATGGGCAAGGAATTCTTCTATCGCCAGCGCGAGATGGGCGTCGAAGCGGCTTACCAGCTGGCGGGCCAGACCATGGCCATGAACATGATGGACGGATGCGCCCAGGAAGGCGTCGCGGCCTTCACGCAAAAACGCGCACCGGCCTGGAAGTCCTGATTAGGGTCTGTTCACACCATGACGGAGATCGGCAAGCTCCTGCGCGACCTGGCGCATCCGGACGCGCCCTGGGAACTCGCTGCGCTGCTGGCCTGCCTGGTGGTGGCTTTTGGCGTCTGCTGGCTGACCGGGCGTCGGCAACCGGCCGATTCAGTCTGGTTCGGCCGCGCGGTGGTCGACGGCCTGCTGTTTCCGCTGCTGGCTCTGGCGCTGACCTATGGTGCCGGCCAGGTGTTGGCCACTTCGCAGCGGGTGGTCCTGCTGAAGGTGGCGGTGGCCGTGCTGGTTTCGCTGGCGGGCATCCGGTTCCTGGCGCGTGTGCTCACGGTGGTGTTCCCGTCGTCCGGTCTGGCGCGCCTGGTCGAGCGGCTGTTCTCGTGGATGGCGTGGGCCGCCGCCGTGCTATGGATCGTCGGCCTGCTGCCGGCCGTGATGGACGAAATGGAAACCATCCACATCGTCTTCGGCAAGTCCCGGGTCAGTCTGCTGACGATGGTGCAGGGGTTGCTCACGGCCGGCGTCGTGCTGGTTCTGGCGCTGTGGGTGTCGGCGGAACTGGAGCGCAGGATCCTGCGCGAGACGGTCAATGACCTGTCGCTGCGCAAAGTCGCCAGCAATGCCATGCGGGCCTTGTTGTTGCTCGTAGGCTTGTTGTTCGCTCTCTCCGCCGTAGGAGTCGACCTGACAGCGCTGTCGGTACTGGGTGGCGCCTTGGGCGTGGGCCTGGGCCTGGGTTTGCAGAAACTGGCCGCCAACTATGTCAGTGGGTTCGTCATCCTGTTCGAACGCAGTGTGCGCATCGGCGACATGATCAAGGTGGACGGGTTCGAGGGCACAGTGGTCGACATCAAGACGCGCTACACGCTGCTGCGTTCCCTCACCGGACGCGAGGCTATCGTTCCCAACGATAAGCTGGTCACCGAGCGGGTCGAAAACCTGTCGCTGGGCGATCCGAGTATCCTGGTGACTACCGGTGTCACGGTTGACTACGACAGCGATACTGACCGCGTGGCGGCCATCCTCGAGAACTGCGCACAGGTCAGCCCGCGGGTGCTCAAAAATCCGGCTCCCGGCGCTCGCCTGACCAGGCTGGCCCCGGACGGCCTGGAGTACGAATTGCTGTTCTGGATCGCCGATCCGCACAACGGTCAGCTCAACGTTCGCTCGGAGATCAACACCGCGGTTCTCAAGGCGTTGCGTGCCGAGGGCATCGGCATTCCCTCTGCGCCGCAGGTCGTTCACCTGCGGCCAGTCCCTGGCGCGCAGGCGGCTACGTCATCAGCGAAGGCAACCACAGGCTGAGCTGCGGCAGGGCGATCAGCAGGCCGAGCATCACCACCAGGACGAACACGAAAGGCCAGCAGCCGCGGTAGATTGCGCCCAGGCCGACACCGGGCAGCAATGCGTTCAGAACGAACATGTTCATCCCCACTGGCGGCGAGATCAGGCCGATCTGCACCACCATCACGATCAGCACGCCGAACCAGATCGGATCGAATCCCAGGGCCGTGACGATCGGGAAGAACAGCGGAATGGTGAGCAGGACCATGGTCAGTTCTTCCATCACGGTGCCCAGCACCACGTAGATCATCATCATCGCCACGACGATCATGGTGGGCGAGAGGCCGCTCTGCGTGATCAGGGTCTTCAGGTCGGCCGGCATTGAGGTGAAGTTCACGAAGTTGGCGAACAGCGTGGCCGCGATCAACAAGGTGAACAGCATCGCGGTGGTTCGGGTCGATTCGACCAACACCTCGTAGAGCACGGCCCAGGTCAGGCGGCGCCGGGCCAATGCGAACAGGAAGGCACCTGCGGCGCCAAACCCAGCACCCTCCGTTGCGGTGAACAGTCCGCCGTAGATGCCGCCGAGCACGACGACCACCAGCAGCAATACACCCCAGATGCCGCGCAGCGCCTGCCACCGCTCGGGCCACGAGGACAGTGCACCCGCAGGTGCGTGCAGCGGATCGCGCCATGTGATCCAGGCAATGCCCAGCATCATCAGGCCCGCCGATATCAGGCCCGGAATCACGCCTGCGGCGAACAGCTTGCCGATGTTGGTCTCGGTAATGATTCCGTAGATCACCATGATCGTGGAGGGCGGAATCATGATGCCCAGCGTGCCCCCGGCGGCAATCACGCCCATCGAAAGCGTATCGCTGTAGCCCAGCCGCTTCATCGACGGATAGGCCACCTTGCCCATCGTGGCAGCCGTGGCGATCGAAGAGCCGCAGATCGCGCCGAAGCCGGCGCAGGCCACGATGGTGGCGTGCGCCAGGCCGCCGCGGCGGTGTCCGATGAACGCGTAGGCCGCCTGGAACAGCTCCTGCGCCAGTCCGGCACGGGCCACGAAATTTCCCATCAGGATGAAAAGCGGGATCACCGACAGCGTGTACGCGAATCCCGTCTCGTAGACCACCTGCGCTGTACTGGCCAGCGCGGGCTCCCAGCCGCGCGTCAAGCCGATGCCGACAATGCCCACGCCGGCCATGGAAAACGCCAGCGGGATGCGCAGCAGCGCCAGCGCGAAAATGACGGCGAACCCGGCCAGGGCTTCGATCACAGCGCGACCCCTTCGCCTTCGGCCAGATCCGCTGGCGGCCTGACCATCAGCACCAGGTGCACCAGCCCCGACAGCGTGCACATCACAGCCATGCCATAGATGAACGGGGCCTTGAGCAGCTTGAGCTGGGCGGTTGTTTCACCGCTTTGAAGGAACTGTCCGCCCGTTCTCCACATGAGCCAGCCCAGTGCCAGCATGGCTGCGGCGATCAGCAGGTTGATCAGTGCCTTCTGCAGACGCAAAACACGAGGCGACAGATAGCTGTCGAGCGAATCGAACACCACATGTTCACCGCGCATCGAGACCAGCGGCAGCGCCGCGAAAATCACGACCACCATCAGCAGCTCGGTCATTTCGAACGAGCCCGGGATCGAGTTATCCAGCAGCTTGCGGCCACCCACGTCGAGGAAAGTCAGCGCCATGATGGCGAACAGGGCCGCGCCGGCCAGCAGACCGCACAGGGTCTGGAGTAGTTTCTTGATCAATGTCGACCGCGTCTTACTTTTCTTGTTTGGCGATCTCTGCCCGGAACTCGGCCAGCACCTTGGCCGGGTCCTTCAGGCCTTTGGCCGCGGCATCGCTGACCCACTTCTGCTCCAACGGCGCCGTTCTGGCCTTTACATCGGCGACGAACTTAGCGTCGGCCTTGACCATCTGGACGTTATTGGCCTGCATCAACGCCATGGCGCGCAGATCGACCTTGTCCCACTGGCGGCCAAAGATACGCGCAGCCGTCTCGCCCGAGATTGCATCCACCGCCTTCTTTTCGTCCGGCGCGAGCTTGTCGTAGCGAGCCTGATTCATCAGAAACACGAAGCTGGTGTTGTAAAGCCCGCCTGGAAAGAAAGTGGCGTACTTGATGATCTTGTCGATCTTGAACGATTCGGTCGATTCGGCTGGGAACAAGGTGCCGTCCATGACGCCACCAGCGAGCAGTTCGTAGGAATCGGGCGCCGGCTTGAGCGTCACGTTCATGCCCAGTGACTTGGATATTTCATTGACCATGCCGCCGCCGACCCGGAATTTCAGCCCCGCCAGATCATCGACCTTGGCGATCGGCCGCTTGGTATTGAAGACGATGCCGGGACCATGCGTGAAGAACGTGATGACCTTGACGCCCTGCTGCTCGGCAGCAAATTCCGGATGGCGCGAGGCCACCTTGTTGAACGCCACGGAGATCGGTTCGGACGTGTTTCCGAGGAACGGAAACTCGGCCATCTGTGTCAGGACAAATCGGCCGGGCGTATAGCCGTGCACGGTGAAGGAAATGTCCGCCAGGCCGTTCTTGATGGCGTCGTAGGTGCCCGGTGGATTGGCGACTCCGCGCGGCAGGATGTTGCATTTCATCTTGCCGGTGGTGTTCTTCTCCAGCAGGTCGCACCACTCCTTCTGGGCGATGCTCATGCCGTGCGTGGGTGGCAGCCAGGTCGATACCGTGAGCACCGTCTGGGCGCCGGCGATTCCGGCAAAGAGCGGCGCGGCCAATGCCAGCGCGAGCTTGAGGTGTTTCATTCGACGGAACTCCTGTTGGGTTGTTGCGCCGACTGTAAGCCGGGTTCGCGGTAGGGATCGTCATGAATTACCCGGATTAACCATCCGCACGGTCGGCGAACTGGCATGCTCGTGACGTCATCTATAATTAAAAACGAACGATCGTTCTTTTTTGTGCCGCATAGAATTCCAGTTTACGTAAACGTCAATTCCAATCACTCTCAGGAGCCATAAGCATGAAGGTCCTCGTACCGGTCAAACGCGTGGTGGACTACAACGTGAA
>JANYAN010000149.1 GCA_025361305.1 Burkholderiales bacterium | reverse complement strand
GCTCGCCCCCCAGGTTGAACAGCTGGTGCTGAATCTCGACCAGCAGCTCGCGCACGCCCGCTGGCAGCTCTTCGCACAGGAGAAGGCCGATTTGCGAATTGAGCTCGTCTACGTCACCCATGGCCTGTACACGCTGGCTGTGCTTGGGCACGCGCGTGTTGTCGCCCAGGCCGGTGGTGCCGTCGTCCCCGGTGCGTGTGGCGATTTGTGTGAGGCGCTTGCCCATGGAAGTCTCCTTGGCTACCGATTGTCGCCGCAACCGCCCGACTTGACATTTATCAATGGCGCAAACGGCGCAGGCAAATTACATTGTCGAGGATGAAATTGCCCCGTCGGCTCCTCGCGGTGGTGCCGTTCCTACGGCGCCGCGAGGCCGATCCTGCCGCGCAACTGGCCAAGCATGTCGCGCGGCCCCGGACCCGGACGCTGGCCCAGATGCGCTGGCGGCAGGCCTACGAGTGCGGCCATCCCGTCATCGATGGACAACACCGGCAGCTGTTCGACATCGGCGACCGGCTGATCGATGCGGTGCAGCGGGCGCACGCGCGCGAGCGGATCGAATCCCTGCTGGCCGAATTGGTGGAACACATCGAAGAACACTTCCGGACCGAAGAGGCTGTGCTGGCCAGAACCGGCTACCCGCTGTCTGATGAACATCTGAGCATCCACGACGGCCTGCTGCAGCAGGCCGCGTCGCTGAGCGGCCGCTATCATGAGCGGACGGTCGAGGCGGAAGAGCTGGTGAGCTTTGTCGCCAATGATGTCGTCGCGGCGCACATCATCCAGGAAGACCTCAAGTTCGCGTTGCAGGGCTGAGGCGTAAACTGCGGGGCTGGCCCGCCGACACCCCCGGAGACGCTTCATGAACGCACCCACCAGCTTCGATCAACTGGTCCCCGACATCCATCAGCGGGACACCCCCGCGGCGTTGATCGATGCCCTCAAAGCCCGCTTTGGCGATCAGTTTTCTACCGCGCTGGTGGTGCGCGAGCAGCACGGCCGCGACGAATCTTCTTTCCAGGCGCCGCCGCCCGCTGCGGTGGTATTTGCCCAGAGCACCCAGGACGTGGCCGATGCGGTCAAGCTGGCCGGCCAGTACGACGTGCCTGTCATCCCGTTCGGCATCGGCTCCTCGCTCGAAGGCCATTTGCTAGCCATCCAGGGCGGCATCAGCATCGACCTGGGGCGCATGAACAAGGTGCTGATGATCAATCCGGAAGACCTCACCGTCACGGTCCAGCCCGGCGTCACCCGCAAGCAGGTCAACGAAGAGATCAAAAGCACGGGGCTGTTCTTTCCGATCGACCCGGGCGCCGACGCCACGCTGGGCGGCATGGCCGCCACGCGCGCCAGCGGAACCAATGCGGTGCGCTACGGCACCATGCGCGAGAACGTGCTGGGGCTGGAAGTGGTCACCGCCAGCGGCGAAGTGATTCGCACCGGTACCCGAGCCAAGAAATCAGCCGCCGGCTACGACCTGACGCGCCTGTTTGTCGGCAGCGAGGGCACCTTGGGCGTGATCACCGAAGTAACGCTTCGCATCTATCCCCTGCCCGAGGCGATTTCGGCGGCCGTTTGTTCGTTCCCCAGCATCGAGGCCGCCGTGCGCACGACGATCCAGGTGATCCAGCTCGGCGTTCCGATCGCGCGCGTGGAACTGATAGACAACAACACCGTGCGCATGGTCAATGCCCACAGCAAGCTGGGGTTGCGCGAAGAGCCGATGCTCTTGATGGAGTTTCACGGATCGCCCGGCGGCGTGAAGGAGCAGGCCGAGACGGTGCAAGAGATCGCCACCGACCACGGCGGCAAGGCCTTCGAATGGGCCACCACGCCTGAGGAGCGCACGCGCCTGTGGGCCGCGCGCCATAACGCGTACTTTGCAGCTATCCAGTCCAAGCCGGGCTGCCGGGCGATTTCCACCGACACCTGTGTGCCGATCTCACGGCTGGCCGATTGCCTGCTCGATTCGGTGAAGGAAGCCGATGCCAGCGGTCTGCCTTACTTTCTGGTCGGCCACGTGGGCGACGGCAACTTTCACTTCGGCTATCTGCTTGACCCGAACAAGCCCGAAGAGCGCGAGATTGCAGAGGAGCTGAACCACAAGCTGGTAGCCCGCGCGCTCAGCCTGGAAGGCACCTGCACTGGCGAGCACGGCGTGGGGCTGCATAAGATGGGTTTCCTGGTCACTGAGGCCGGCGTCGGCGCGGTGGACATGATGCGCACCATCAAACGCGCCCTCGACCCCAGGAACATCATGAACCCGGGGAAGATTTTCTCGCTCTGACCGTCATGGATTGCGGGTCAAGCCCGCAATGACATGGATGGAATGGCGTGGATGGCATGCCGGGCTTGACCCGGCATCCATGCCTTACTGCTTGCGCATCATGATCGCCTTGACCCAGCCCGAGCCGCGGGGGGTGGCGACCTTCATGAAACCGGCATCCTCCTCGCCTTCGAAGATCACTTCGTCGGTCTTCGAGAGGCTCATCAGTTCGGCGCCCTCGCTGGCGCTGCGGAACACTTTGACGCCGGCAATCTTGGCCACATAGACATCGCCCGCGTTGCCGGCACCCGCCCGCGCGCTGCCGGCCGCGTTGGCCTGGGAAGCGGCACCGGCATGCGCCTGGATCAGCGACGGGTTGTTGCGGATGGACAGCACGATCTTGTTCCAGTTGTCCAGGAACGACGCTGCGACGATCTTGCCTTCGGCCGTGCTGGTATAGCCCCCCAGTGCAGCGCCACCGCCGCCGCCGAACAGCACGCCACCGATATTGAAATCGGTCTTTTGCGCGCTGCCCTCAGCCGCTGTCACCTGCAGGCCCGAGCGCGCGTCCGACATGATCATGGAGGTCTGCGCTTCCTTGAACTTCAGGCCGCCCGCGATCGCACCGATCATGCCCAGCCGGCCTCCACCCAAGCCCCCAAGCAGCCCGCCGCCCACACCGCCGGCGTTCGGGTTGGAGAACACCACGCTGGGCGTGATGACGAAGTCTGCCGCCACCATCTGGCCTTGACCCATGTTCTGGCCGCCTTGCAGTTGCCCACCGGCTGCCAGCTGCCGCTCTTGCATCATGTTCTGGAAGGCCGCGCCGCGCTCGACGATCTGGAAGCAGTTGGACTGCTGGATGATCAGCCGGATCATGCCGCTGGGCGACCCAAGGCCGATGCCCTGAAGCGACTGCAGCACCACATCCTGCGGTTCCACAACCGCGAGCGTGCCTTTGAACGCGTCGCACTTTTCAACCTTGGTCGCGTCGCCCGCCGGGCCGCTGGCTCCGCCCAGCGTCTGCGCTTGGGAGAAGGACGTCAATGCGCCCAGAACACCGATCGAGACTGCACGTAAGATGAAATTCATTCCGTCACTCCTGTAGTGCCGCGCAGTGACATGCTTGCGCGGGTTGTTTTCGTAATTATTCGCGATTTTCATACTGCCCTGACTTCATTCAACAGATCGGGATGCCTTTCAAGTACTTTGAGCAGTTTCACCAGAGCGAGGGGTGGCCTCGTCTTGCCGTTTTCGTACCGAGAAAAGGCATTGACGCCGCCACCAAAGATTTCTGCCGCTTCGCGCTGATCGAGTGCGAGCTTCTTGCGGACACGCGTAATGAACCCGGGGTCAACAGTCGCCGCGTTCACCTGCTTGTTAAATGCCAACATCGCCGCGCTGGTGCGAGCCGATTCGGCCATGTCGAGAACAACTTCTCCGCACACTGGGCAATAGCCGCCTGTGACAGCCGCGATAACCGTAGATTCGCCCTTGTACGTATAGGGCACATCCCGAGTCTCATGCAGAAGTTCCGCCGTCGCGCAAGATGGACACTTCATTTTCATAGCTCCTTGAATGACACGATCAGGACGTCATCAACCACCACGAGTTTCAGATAGACCTTCCCCACTGAGGTTGTCGGTCTATAGACGTCTTGCCAGATTCTGTGGTCGCCGTGCGTCGTCATGCTCTTGTAGAAGTCCGTCGCGGTTAAGGCCATCACGACACTCAAGATTTCATCAAAACTGAATCCGAGTGCCGCGCCGCCCGCCAGTGCCGACATCGTTGAACGCACATTTCCTGTCTCGATCAGGGCCTTGACAATCG
>JANYAN010000364.1 GCA_025361305.1 Burkholderiales bacterium | reverse complement strand
TATGCAGGGGGCTGGGTGAAAGCGGCTAGACGGCCGACTCGTCGGTCTCGCCGGTGCGAATGCGGATCACCCGTTCGACGCTGGTGATGAAGATCTTGCCGTCGCCGATCTTGCCGGTGCGGGCGGCCTTGACGATGGCATCCACGCAGCGGTCGACATCGTCGTCCTTGACCACCACCTCGACCTTGACCTTGGGCAGGAAATCGACCACGTATTCGGCGCCGCGATAGAGCTCGGTATGCCCCTTCTGGCGACCGAACCCCTTGACTTCGGTCACTGTCAGGCCCGTCACGCCGCAGTCGGCCAGCGCCTCGCGCACTTCTTCGAGCTTGAAGGGTTTGACGATGGCGGTGATCTGTTTCATGGATTTTCCAAATTGGTTTCAGAGCCGGAACTTACCGGTAATAGGATAGCGCCAATCCTTGCCGAAGCTGCGATGGGTCACCCGGATTCCTACCGGGGCCTGGCGCCGCTTGTATTCGTTGATGCGGAGCAACCTGGCAACCCGCTCGACGACCGGTCGCTCGAACCCAGCCGCCACGATCTCGTCGACGCCCTGGTCGTTTTCCATGTAGCGTTCCAGGATGGCGTCCAGCACCTCGTATGGGGGCAAGCTGTCCTGGTCGATCTGGCCGGGCCGCAATTCGGCGCTGGGCGGTCGGGTGATGATGCGCTCGGGCATCGGGCTGATGCCTGTGCCGTAAGGGTCGTGCACGTTGCGCCAACGTGCCAGCCTGAACACCGTGGTCTTGAGCAAGTCCTTGATGACGGCAAAACCACCGGCCATGTCGCCATAGAGCGTGCAATAGCCTGTAGCCATTTCGCTCTTGTTGCCGGTCGTCAGGACAATGCTGCCGAACTTGTTTGACAACGCCATCAGCAGCACGCCGCGGATGCGGGCCTGGATATTCTCCTCGGTCGTGTCTTCGGCCCGGCCCTTGAATTCAGCCGCCAGCGACGCCTTGAAAGCCTCGAACTGCGGCACGATGGAAATCTCGTCGTAGCGAACACCAAGGCGGGCCGCCATGTCACGCGCATCGATCCAGGAGATGTCGGCGGTGTACGGTGAGGGCATCATGACAGCGCGCACCTTGTCCCGCCCCAGGGCGTCGACTGCGACGGCAAGCACCAGGGCCGAGTCGATCCCGCCGGACAGGCCCAGCAGCACCCCGGGGAAGCCGTTCTTGCCGATGTAGTCACGCACGCCAAGAACCAGGGCGTCCCAAAGATCAGCCTCGGGGCTGCGTTCGTGCTCGAGGTGCGCAGCCAGGCGCAGCAACTTGTCCTGGCGCAGGGCCTGCACGATGAACAAGTCTTCACGGAAGCCGGGAGAGCGCCCGACCAGAGCGCCATCGGCGTCCAGCGCAAAAGAGCCGCCGTCGAAAACCACCTCATCCTGGCCACCGACCAGGTGCGCGTAAAGTAGCGGCAGACCGACGGCACGGGCCCGCTCCGCCATGCGCGCGATGCGCTCGCCACCCTTGCCGACATGGAAGGGAGAGGCATTGATCACGGCCAGCAACTCGGCGCCGGCTTCCCGGGCAAGCAGAGCTGGCTCATCGAACCATGCGTCTTCGCAGATCAGCAGCCCCACGCTGACGCCCTCGACCTGGAACACGCAGGTGCCCTGGCCGGGCGTGAAGTAACGCCGTTCGTCGAACACCTGGTAGTTGGGGAGTTCGCGCTTCGAATAGGTTTCCTGGACCCGACCTTCGCACAGCACACTGGCCGCATTGAATCGCCGTTGCACCGCGACAGACCGGCTGCGAACGTCGCCGCCCATGGGGTGGCCGACGACGACATGCAGTCCCCTTAACCCGGCCAGCTCGCGGGCCACCGTTTTCACGGCATCATCGCAGTCGGCGACGAAGGCCGGCCGCAGGAACAAGTCTTCAGCGGCATAACCGCAGATCGACAGCTCAGGGGTCAGTACCAGCCGTGCACCCTGCGCGTAAGCGCTGCGCGCAGCGGCGATGATTTTTTGCGCATTGCCGGCCGTGTCACCCACGAGCAGGTTGAGCTGGGCGATACAGATTTTGAGGGCCATGGCAACGGTGAAAAACAACTCGAACGATTATGTCATCCGCCTAGACGATTCGCCGCTGAGTGTCGCGGCGTCGAGCTGGAACGAGCTGTGGTCCGCCCAGCCACACGCCTGCCTGTTCATGCGCCACGAGTACCTGGCGGCCTTGCACACCAGCGGCAGTGCGACACCCGCCACCGGCTGGTCGCCGCGCGTGTTCACGCTCTGGCGCGCGGGACAGCTCCACGCGGCCTGCGCCCTGTACCTGAAGGAACATTCGTATGGCGAATACGTCTTCGACTGGGCCTGGGCCAACGCCTACGAACAGCATTCGCTGCCCTACTACCCCAAGGCCGTTCTCGCTGTACCGTTCACTCCGGTGCCCGGGGCACGCCTGCTGGCCCGCGATGACCGCGCTCGTGGGGCGCTGCTCAAGGCGGTGCTGGACTGGTGTCGCTCGCAAGAACTGTCTTCGCTGCACCTGCTGTTCGGCTCGGACGAGGACGTGGCGGCCTGCCGGGCAGCTGGGCTCATGCTGCGCCACACGGTGCAATTCCACTGGCGCAACGACGGATTCGCCAGTTTCGATGCCTTCCTGGCCGGCCTGGCGCAAGAGAAACGCAAGAAGATCCGGCAGGAGCGGCGCAAGGTGGCCAACGCCGGTGTGCGTTTTCGCTGGTCCGAAGGAGCATCAATCGCCCGGGCCGACTGGGATTTCTTCTACCGCTGCTACGAGCGCACCTACTATGAGCACGGCAATGCGCCCTACCTGACGCGCGACTTCTTCGCGCGCCAGGCCACCGAAATGCCGCAGAACTGGCTGCTGTTTGTTGCCGAACGGGCAGGCGAGCCCATCGCGGCAAGCCTGATTGCCATCGACGCGCGAGCGGTGTCGGGTATCGGCCCACTCGCCGCCTATGGCCGCTATTGGGGGGCGCTGGAACGCGTGGACTGCCTGCACTTCGAAGCCTGCTACTACCAGCCGCTGCAATGGTGCATTGAGCATGGATATTCACGGTTCGAAGGCGGCGCGCAGGGCGAACACAAGATGGCGCGGGCACTGATGCCCGTAAAAACCACGAGCGCCCACTGGCTGGCCCATCCCGCCTTCGCCGACGCGGTAGACCGTTTCCTGCAGCGCGAGGGCCAGGGGATCGAGAACTACATGGAACACCTGGGCGAACGCAGTCCATTCCGCCAAGGCAAACCCTGATGTCGGCGGCGCCCCGGACGCGATAAGGTGACCGGCAGGAGAGCCCATCGCATGAAGACCCTCAGCGGCCTTGACGCCACGTTCCTGTACCTCGAAACGCCCGAAACGCCGATGCACGTCGGCTCGCTCAATCTGTATGAGCTGCCGCGCGGTTTCAAGGGAAGCTTCCACAAGGCGGTGCAGCGACATATTGCAGGGCGCATGCACCTGGCCCCCATCTTCACCCGCCGGCTGGCCTTCATGCCGTTCGACCTGGGCCATCCGATCTGGGTCGAGGCCGACGAGGTCGACCTGGACTTCCATATTCGCAAAGTCCCGGACAAGCAGTTGACGGTGCGCCAGGTGCAGGCCATGGCGGCCAAATTGCATGGCAAGCTGATCGATCGCGAGCACCCCCTGTGGGAGTTCTATGTGTTCGACAGCATCAAGCCGCCGCCCGGCATGGCAGTCGAAGGCAAGCTGGTGGGTTTCTATTCCAAGATCCACCATGCCGCACTGGATGGCAAGGGCGGCACCGTGCTGGCCAACGCAGTGCTGGACCTCAGCGCCACCCCGCGTGAAGTCGCGCCACCCGACCCGACGCGCAAGCGCCACACTGCCGGAGACCTGAAGATCGGCGAGATGATCGGCGCCATTTTCTCCAATTCGCTGGCGCAGTACGCCAAGCTGGCCCGCTCGCTGCCCACTGCGGCCAGTTCGCTGGGCGGCGCCGTTGCCAGGCAGTCGCTGCGCGGGGGCGACAAGGGTGTTGCCAGTCTCAGGCCGCGTTCGCCGATCGGTTTGGCGCCCAAGACGGTATTCAACGTGGGCATCACCCGTGACCGCGCGTTCGCGACGGCCAGTATCCCGTTTGCCGAATCCAGGGCCATGGCCAAGGCTGTTGGCGGCACGTTCAACGACATCGTGCTGTGGATCTGCTCGACGGCGCTGCGCAATTACCTGCTGAAGCACGCCACGCTGCCCAAAAAGCCGTTGATCGCCGCCATGCCGGTGAGCTTGCGCGAGGAGGGCAACAAGGAGCTGAACAACCAGGCCTCCATCACGGTCGTGGATCTGGGCACCCATCTGGCCAACCCGATGAAGCGCATGCATGCCATCCTGGCTTCCACCGCCAAGGTCAAGCAGGCGCTGGTCAACCTCAAATCGGTGCTGCCCACCGACTACCCGTCGCTGCTTGCGCCGTGGCTGGTGGGCGGCGCCGGCAAGCTGGCATTCAAGACCTACGGCCGAGCGGGCGTGGCCGAGCGGCTGCCCAGCATCGCCAACGTCGCCATCAGCAACGTGCCGGGGCCGCAGGTCCCGCTGTACCTTGCGGGCGCACGGATGCTCACCTTCCACCCGCTGTCGATCGTGATGCATGGTTTGGCCCTGAACATCACGATCCAGACCTATGCCGGCAGCGTCGACTTTGGCGTGATTGCCGACAAGAAGGCGGTTCCGCACTTGCAGGACCTGGCCGATGCGCTGACGGCCGCATTTCATGAGGCCCAGGGCCTGTTCGTGCCCTCTGCTCCACGAAAACCCTGAGGCCCCGGGTCGCGAAGGCGACGAATTTCAGGGTGCGGGACTCTAAAGTGCGGCCCGATTGGGCCCGACACCCGGCAATCGCTGATACGGTGCGGCACCAACAACACAGGCAGACATCCAATACCCATGGCGACAACCAAAGCCGCAAGGCATGATCTACCCCCGCCGAGCATGACGTTGCTCGCCATGGAATTCCGGGCTCCGTGGGAATTCGGCGCCCTGCTGCCTGCCTGGCCCGCCCTGCAGCGCGCACCCGCCGGTGATGGCCATAGGGTCATCGTGTTTCCGGGACTCAGCGCCAGCGACGCCTCCACAGTGCCACTGCGGCGCTACATCGGGTCCCTCGGCTACGAAACCCAGGGCTGGACTCAAGGCTTCAATTTCGGCCCGCGTGCCGGTGTACTGGCCACGGCCAAGCGCGGCGTCGCCGAGGCGTTCGCCGAGACCGGGCGAAAGGTCAGTCTGATCGGATGGAGCCTGGGAGGTGTTTACGCGCGCGAACTGGCCAAGGAGCTGCCCGACTTGGTGCGCGGTGTGCTGACACTAGGCACGCCCTTTGCTGGTTCGCCCAAATCGACCAACGCCTGGCGCGTCTACGAGCTGACCAGCGGCCGGGATATCGACCGCGAACACCTGGCGTACGACCTGGCAACGGCCCCGCCCGTCCCCACCACCAGCATCTTCTCGCGCAGCGATGGCATCGTCGCCTGGCAGGGCAGCATCCAGCAGCGGTCGGAGGAAAACCCGAGGACCGAAAACATCGAGGTGGTTGCCAGCCATATCGGGATCGGTCTCAATCCCAGCGCATGGTGGGCCGTTGCCGACCGTCTCGCGCAGCCCGAGGGCAACTGGCAGCCATTCGACAGAAACGGCCTGTTCGGCCTCAAGAGCCTGCTCTACCCCGACCCGGACCGCTGAGCGCGTCGTCGCCGAACGCTTCGTTCAGGGGTGTGTCTTCTGGTAGTTGGCGATGCCTTCCATGATCTCCTGGCGGGCCGCCTCAGGGCCCTCCCAACCGAGGATCTTGACCCACTTGCCGGGCTCAAGATCCTTGTAGTGCTCGAAGAAATGGGCGATGGTTTTCAGGCGCAGGGGGTTCAGGTCTTCGGGCTTTTGCCACTGGGTGTAGATCGCCAGGATCTTGTCGATCGGCACGGCCAGCACCTTGCCGTCGACGCCGGCCTCGTCTTCCATCTTCAGGATGCCCAGCGGACGGCATGTCACCACCACGCCGGGGATCAGCGGTACCGGGGTGATCACCAACACGTCGACCGGGTCGCCATCGCCGCTGATGGTCTTGGGCACGTAGCCGTAATTGGTGGGGTAGTGCATGGACGTGCTCATGAAGCGATCCACGAAGATGGCGCCGGACTCCTTGTCGACCTCGTACTTCACGGGGTCGGCGTTCATCGGGATCTCGATGATCACGTTGAAAGAGTCGGGAAGATGCTTGCCGGGGGAAACGTTGTCGAGGGACATGGTTGTTCTTGGGGTTGGATTGATTGACTGAGATCAGGATTAACCCTTATTTTACTTTCGTGGGCCTTGCTTTGACAGTTCGGCCGGGGGAAGCGTAAGCCCGATGGCTTATATTCCGGCGGTTGGCCAATCGTCTCCGCCCCATGTTCTTTGGGGGCTACGAGGAAGCAACGCAGCGGAGGTACCGCCTGCGGCGCCTCTAGCAACGTTACTCAAGCGAAACAACGTAGGAGAAAATCAAATGACAGGCAACTCGGCGCTGATACTGGCGCTCGTCTGCGGCTTTGCGGCCGTGGCTTACGGCTTCTGGGCCCGCGGCTGGATCCTTTCACAGGACGCAGGCAACCCCCGCATGCAGGAAATCGCTGCGGCCATCCAGGCAGGTGCCGCCGCCTACCTGGCCCGCCAATACAAGACCATCGGAATTGTCGGCGTGGTGCTGGCCGTCCTGATCGGCGTCTTTCTGGACGGGCAGACGGCCGTCGGCTTCGTGATCGGCGCAGTGCTTTCCGGCGCGTGCGGCTTCATCGGCATGAATGTGTCGGTCCGCGCCAATGTGCGTACCGCACAGGCGGCCACAAAAGGCATTGGCCCGGCGCTGGACGTTGCCTTTCGCGGCGGCGCCATCACCGGCATGCTGGTGGTGGGCCTTGGCCTGCTCGGTGTGACCGGCTTCTACTGGTTCCTGGCCGGCAACGGCAATCTGACACCCGACAAGGGCATGGCGGGACTGCTGAACCCACTGATCGGCTTTGCTTTCGGCTCTTCGCTGATCTCGATCTTCGCCCGGCTGGGGGGTGGCATCTTCACCAAGGGCGCTGACGTCGGGGCCGATCTGGTGGGCAAAGTGGAAGCTGGCATTCCGGAAGACGACCCGCGCAACCCGGCCGTGATCGCCGACAACGTCGGTGACAACGTCGGCGACTGTGCCGGCATGGCTGCCGACCTGTTCGAGACCTATGCCGTCACGCTGATCGCCACCATGGTGCTGGGCGCCCTGCTGATGGCCAATTCGGGTACCAGTGCGGTGGTCTACCCGCTGGCGCTGGGAGCGGTGTCGATCATCGCTTCGATCATCGGCTGCTTCGCCGTGAAGGCGTCGCCGGGCATGAAGAACGTGATGCCGGCGCTCTACAAGGGCCTGGCGGTGGCTGGCGGCCTGTCGCTGTTTGCCTTCTACTTCGTGACGACCTGGCTGATGCCCGACAACGCGATTACCGCCACCGGCACCCAGATGCGCCTGTTCGGCGCCTGCGCCGTTGGCCTGATCCTGACCGGAGCGCTGGTGTGGATCACCGAGTTTTACACCGGCACCCAGTATTCACCCGTGCGTCACATCGCCGAGGCGTCTACGACCGGGCACGGCACCAACATCATTGCTGGCCTGGGCGTGTCAATGCGGTCCACCGCCGGGCCTGTCGTGTGCGTCTGTATCGCGATCCTGGCGGCCTTCAATCTTGCCGGCCTCTATGGCATCGCCATCGCGGCCACTTCCATGCTGAGCATGGCAGGTATCGTGGTGGCCCTGGACGCCTACGGCCCGATCACCGACAACGCCGGCGGCATTGCCGAGATGGCCGACATGCCGCCCAGCGTGCGCGACATCACCGACCCGCTGGACGCGGTGGGCAACACCACCAAGGCGGTGACCAAGGGTTACGCCATTGGCTCTGCCGGCCTGGCCGCGCTGGTGCTGTTTGCTGATTACACCCACAAGCTGGAGAGCTACGGCCAGGCGATCAGCTTCAACCTGAGCGACCCGATGGTGATCGTGGGCCTGTTCATCGGCGGCCTGATCCCCTACCTGTTCGGCGCCATGGCGATGGAGGCCGTTGGCCGCGCCGCCGGGGCAGTGGTGGTCGAGGTGCGCCGTCAGTTCCGCGACATCAAGGGCATCATGGAAGGTACAGCCAAGCCTGAATACGGCGTTGCTGTGGACATGCTGACCAAGGCAGCGATCAAGGAAATGATGATCCCATCGCTACTGCCCGTGGTCGTACCCATCCTGGTCGGTCTGATCCTCGGCCCCAAGGCGCTGGGCGGCCTGCTGATGGGCACCATCGTCACCGGCCTATTCGTTGCCATCTCGATGTGTACCGGCGGCGGCGCCTGGGACAACGCCAAGAAGTACATCGAAGACGGCAATTTCGGTGGCAAGGGCTCTGAGGCCCACAAGGCCGCTGTGACCGGCGATACAGTGGGCGATCCGTACAAGGACACGGCCGGCCCGGCCGTGAACCCGCTGATCAAGATTATCAACATCGTGGCGCTGCTGATCGTGCCGCTGGTGGTGAAGTTCCACTCCGGCGACGTCCCTGCCCCGAAGGCCGAGGCCCCGGCTGCGATTACAGCGCCTGCCGTGGCGGCAGCTCCTGCAGCGCCGACGACCAAGTAAGCGCAGGCAGCTCGCAGATAAAAGCCCGCGGCTTCGCGGGCTTTTTTTCTGGTTTGCCGCAAAATGCGGGCATGCAATTCCACTACATCGCCAACGCACCGAGGACATCGAGTTCGGATCGCACGATTCCCGTGATCGACCCTTCGGACGGCCAGCCTTTCGACGAACTGCAGCGCGGCAACGCAGCGGATATCGATCTGGCCGTGCGTGCGGCGCGCCAGTGCTACGACACGGTCTGGTGCAAGATCAGCGCCGCAGAGCGCGGCCGTATGATGATGCGCCTGTCGAACCTGATCGGCGAGCACGCGGAAGAACTGGCTGCCATCGAGCAACGCGACTGCGGCAAGCCGACCAAACAGGCACGTGCCGATGCGCTGGCGCTGGTGCGCTACTTCGAGTTCTATGCCGGCGCCTGCGACAAGCTGCATGGGGATACCCTCCCCTACCTGGACGGCTACAGCGTCTTCACCTGGCGCGAGCCGCACGGTGTGACGGGGCACATCATTCCCTGGAACTACCCGATGCAGATCTTCGGCCGCAGTGTGGGCGGTGCCCTGGCTGCTGGCAACGTCTGCGTCGTCAAGCCGGCGGAGGACGCCTGCCTTTCCCTGATTCGCGTTGCCCAGCTGGCGGCGCAGGCCGGCTTTCCCGCGGGCGCGGTCAACATCGTGACCGGTTATGGCCACGAGGCGGGCGACGCCCTGGCCCGCCACGCGGGGATCGACCACATCAGTTTCACCGGGAGCCCGAAGGTGGGCACCCTGATCCAGCAGGTTGCTGCCGTGCGGCATTGCCCCGTGACGCTGGAGCTGGGCGGAAAGAGCCCACAGATCATCTTCGCTGACGCCGACCTCGACGCGGCGCTGCCCATGGTCATCAACGCCATCGTCCAGAACGCGGGCCAGACCTGCAGCGCGGGCTCGCGGCTGCTGGTCGAGCAATCTATCTACGAGCCCCTGCTGGAGCGCCTGGGCACGGCCTTCTCCAACCTGCGGGTCGGGCCTGCCGCGATGGACCTGGATGTCGGCCCGCTGATCCGTGCCAGCCAGCAGCAACGGGTGTGGGACTTCCTGTCCGATGCCCAGGTCGCCGGCATTCCGGTGGTAGCGCATGGCCAGGTCGTAGATGAAGCGCCCGAGACAGGCTTCTTCCAGGCACCCACGCTGCTGCGCGACGTACCGGTGATGCATCGGCTGGCACAGGAAGAAGTGTTCGGCCCCGTGCTTGCTGCAATGAGTTTCAAGGACGAAGACCAGGCCGTAGAGCTGGCCAACGCCACGCAATTTGGCCTGGTGGCCGGCATCTGGACCCGCGACGGCGGCCGCCAGTTGCGCATGGCCAAGCGGGTCCGCAGTGGCCAGGTGTTCGTCAACAACTACGGCGCCGGCGGCGGCGTCGAATTGCCGTTCGGCGGCGTCAAATCGTCTGGCTACGGCCGCGAAAAAGGCTTCGAGGCCCTGTACGGCTTCACCACCTTGAAGACCGTTGCTATCCGCCACGGCTGAATACCAGGAGAAACGCATGAGAGTCCAGGGCAAGTCCATCATCGTCACCGGCTCGGGTGGCGGCATCGGGGAAGGCATCGCCCGGCGGCTCGCGGCCGAGGGCGCCAGGATCATTGTCAATGACATCAACAGCGCGATGGGCGAAAAGGTGGTGGCCGACATCCGGGCGGCCGGAGGTACGGCCTCATTCGTTCATGCGGACGTGACCCGATCGGCCGACGTGAAGGCATTGGTCGAAGCCGCTGTGCAGCGCCATGGCAAGCTTGATGTGATGGTCAACAACGCCGGCTGGACGCATCGCAACCGCCCCGCACTCGAGGTCAGCGAGGAAGAGTTTGACAAATGTTTCGCTGTGAACATGAAGAGCATCTACCTGGCAACCATTCACGCCGTCCCGGCCTTTCGCGCCAACAAGGGCGGCAGCTTCATCAACATCGCCTCAACTGCGGGAATCCGGCCGCGCCCCGGGCTGGCCTGGTACAACGGCTCCAAGGGCGCGGTGATCACCACCAGCAAGTCACTGGCCGCCGAATTCGGGCCGGACAACATCCGGGTCAATTGCATCAACCCTGTGTTCAATCCCGACACGGGCCTGTCAGCCGAGTTTGCTGGCGGTCCGGTGGATGAAACCCGGCGTGCCAAGTTCCTGGCGACGATCCCGCTGGGGCGCTTCTCTACGGCACTGGATGTGGCCAACGCCGCTCTTTACCTGGCCAGCGACGAGGCGGCCTTTATCTCGGGCGTGTGCATCGAAGTGGACGGCGCCCGCTGCGTATGACCACAGACTGTGGGGTTGTTGGCCACGCGGCGACAATGCGCCCATGGCAGAACGCGTGATTCCCCTGGTCGACCGGCGCACAGTCGCGTCGGCCAGTATGTTGCCGTCGCAGCCGGTCGCCGCCAACGGCCTGCTGGCCGACACACTGGGCCGGCCCTTGCGTGATTTGCGCATCAGCGTCACCGACCGCTGCAACTTCCGCTGCAGTTACTGCATGCCCAAGGAGGTATTCGACAAGGACTACCCGTACCTGCCGCACGCCGACCTGCTGACCTTCGAAGAGATCACCCGCGTCGCACGGCAGTTCCTGGCCCATGGCGTGCGCAAGATCCGTCTGACCGGCGGCGAGCCACTGCTGCGCAAGAACCTCGAAGTCCTCGTTGCCCAGCTCGCCGCGTTGCGCACGGTCGATGGCGCGCCGCCAGACCTGACGCTGACCACCAACGGTTCGCTGCTGGTGCGCAAGGCCAACGCCCTCAAGGCGGCTGGGCTCAATCGTGTCACCGTCAGCCTCGACGGACTGGACGATGCTGTCTTCCGGCGCATGAACGATGTCGACTTCCCCGTGGCCGAAGTGCTCGCCGGCATCGACGCGGCGCGCGACGCAGGGCTGGGGCCGGTCAAGATCAACATGGTGGTCAAGCGGGGTACCAACGAGCATGAGATCCTGCCCATGGCGCGGCACTTCAAGGGTACGGGCATGGTGCTGCGCTTCATCGAATACATGGATGTGGGCGCCACCAATGGCTGGCGCATGGACGAAGTGCTGCCATCGGCCGACGTGGTCCGGCTGATCCAGTCCGAGCTGCCGCTGGTGCCGCTGGACCCCTCCGTACCGGGCGAAACCGCGCAGCGCTGGGCCTATGCCGACGGCGGCGGTGAGGTCGGTGTGATCAGCAGCGTCACCCAGGCGTTCTGTGCCGACTGCAACCGCGCACGCCTGTCTACCGAAGGCAAGGTGTACCTGTGCCTGTTCGCCACCCAGGGCCACGACCTGCGCTCGCTGTTGCGAGGCGGCGCGGACGACGAAATGCTGGCCACGGCTGTCGGCCACATCTGGCAGGGCCGCACCGACCGCTATTCGCAGCTTCGTGCCACGATGACCCCGGACTCCGGCAATGGGGCCCGCCGGGTCGAGATGAGCTATATCGGAGGCTAGGCTGATTTCCCCCGACGACATTACCGGACTGGTTCTTGCGGGCGGGCGTGGCTCCCGCATGGGCGGGGCTGACAAGGGTCTGCAGAATTTCAATGGCACCGCGATGGCACTGCACACGTTGCTGCGCCTGGCGCCCCAGGTCGGCGAGGTGATGATCAATGCCAACCGCAATCTGGCTGCCTACGAGTCGTTCGGCGTACCAGTCTGGCCGGATGGCCTGGC
Organism: Burkholderiales bacterium; assembly: GCA_025361305.1. GTDB lineage: Bacteria > Pseudomonadota > Gammaproteobacteria > Burkholderiales > Burkholderiaceae_C > Ramlibacter. The sequence continues at coordinate 11,428 of JANYAN010000364.1, read as the reverse complement.
CGACTATGCCGGCCCCCTGGCGGGTTTCCTGACAGGGCTGGAACGCTGCGAGACACCGTGGCTGGCAACCGTCCCCTGCGACACCCCGCTGTTCCCGACGGACCTCGTCGCACGACTGGCTGCGGCCGCCGAGCGCGAGAACGCCGACATCGCCATGGCAGCGGCGCGCGAGGAGGACGGGCAGCTCAGGACGCAACCGGTTTTCTGCCTGTTGCGCACAGAACTGCTCGAAAGCCTGGTGCGCTTTACCCATGAGGGTGGCCGCAAGATCGACGCCTGGACGGCGCAGCACAAGACAAGCATCGTCGCCTTCGATGGTGCGCAGGATGATCCGCGGGCCTTCTCAAACGCCAACACGCTGGCCGAATTGCGTCAGCTGGAACGGCCGTGAAATCAATTGCCCAGGTCGTAGCGCAGTTGCAGGGCTACGACCCGCAGGCGCTGAGCGCCGAGGCCGTGAACACGTTCCTCGATGGCCTCGTCGAGCCGGTGTCCGCAGTTGAGACCGTTGGCATTTTCGATGCGCTCGGGCGGGTCCTGGCGCAAGACCTGATGTCCCCGATCAGTGTGCCGCCGCACGACAACTCGGCCATGGACGGCTATGCATTCGCTGGCGCGCAATTGCGCAACGACTCGCCGCTGGAACTCACCATTGTCGGCACGGCGCTGGCCGGCAAGGCCTGGGCCGGTACCGCCCTGGCGGGCCAGGCCGTGAAAATCATGACCGGCGCCATCATGCCGACCGGTCTGGATACCGTCATACCGCAGGAATTGACTCAAGAGGCGGGACCAGACCGGATCGCCGTTGCGCCCGGCCGCGTCAGGGCCGGCGACAACCGCCGGCTCGCCGGCGAAGATCTGATGGCAGGCCGAGCGGCCCTGGGCCGCGGTGAACGCCTGGGCCCTGCAGCGTGCGGCCTGATAGCGAGCCTCGGGATCGCGCAGGTGGCGGTTTGGCGGCGCCTGCGCGTCGCATATTTTTCAACGGGCGACGAGATCCTCAGTCTGGGCGAGTCACCGCGCGAAGGTGCCGTGTACGACAGCAATCGGTACACGGTCTTTGGCTTGCTGACCCGGCTTGGCTGTGAGGTGATCGACAAGGGCGTGGTGCCGGACGAACCCGCGCGGCTCGAGACCGCGTTCCGAGAAGCGGCGAAGGAGGCCGACGCCATCATCACCAGCGGCGGGGTCAGCGTGGGCGAAGCCGACTTCACCAAGGCGATGATGAAGAAACTCGGCGACGTGGTGTTCTGGCGGATTGCGATGCGCCCCGGGCGGCCAATGGCTGTCGGCCGCATCGGTGAGGCGGTGTTGTTCGGTCTGCCGGGCAATCCAGTGGCTGTGATGGTCACTTTCCTGGCCTTCGTGCGGCCGGCCCTGCTGCGGATGATGGGCTGCCGCTCAACCCGCCAGCCAATGCTCAAGGCGCGCAGCAGCGAGGCCATCCGCAAGAAGCCGGGTCGTACCGAGTATCAACGCGGTCTCGTGAGCACGGCCAAGGATGGTTCACTGCAGGTCTGCACGACCGGAAACCAGGGCTCCGGCGTACTCAGCTCGATGGTGCAGGCCAACGGGCTGATCGTGCTGCACCACGCCCAGGGGAATGTCGCGGCGGGCGGAGAAGTCGACGTGATGATGTTCGACGGCGCGATCTGATCAGGTAAGGCGCAGCACCGCGATCGGCGGCAGGTCGCGCGAGAGGCATTGCCAGGCGGCCCCTTCGTCCTGGCTGACCCACAGCCCCCCGGTTGTGGAGCCCATCGCCAGGGTCTGGCCATCGGAACTGGCGACAAGCCCATGGCGATACACCAGATGGTATGCGTCCTGTTCCGGAAGGCCCTGGCCGTGGGCGACGAACGTGGCGCCGCCATCGTGCGCTTCGTTGACTACCATCCGGCCATCCACCGGCATGCGCTGCGAGTCGGCTTGAGCTGGTGCGAACCATGCACGCTGCGGATCGGCCGGGTGCGCCGCAACCGGGAAGCCAAAGCTGCTGGGGCGCGGCGCAGCAATGGGCTGCCAGTGCACGCCGTCATCCGTCGAGCGGTAGAGGCCGCCATGGTGCTGGCACCAAAGTACATCCGGGTTGGCCGTGCATCGGTCGATGCGGTGGACATCCTGGATATTGGGGTCTTCGCGCCGCTCTGGCGGCATGAAATCGGCCACCATCCCGCCAGAAGTGTTGTTCCAGCTGCCACCGCCATCGCGGCTTTGCCACACACCGCCGCAGGAAATGGCAACCGTGACGTGACGTGCATCGCGCGGATCCACCAGGATCGAGTGGATGCCGGCGTAGTCGTATCCGCCGCCCATCCACTCCTTGCGTTCGGGCCGATCCCACAGGCTCTCCACCAATTGCCAGCTGGCGCCGCCGTCGCGTGACGTGAACAGGCCGGCGGGCAGGCAGCCGGCCCAGAGCACGCCACCACCAGCCTCCAGGCCCCAGACCATGTCCACCGTCCAGGGTGTGGGATCGTCTTTCCACGGGCCGTCCGTTGGCTTGGCCGGGAACGCCGGCGCGCCGACCTCGGTCCACGTCTCGCCCTGGTCAAGGCTCTTCTTGACCTTGACGCCGAAGTGCCCCAGCCGCAGCGCGGCATACCATGCGCCGTCGCCCGGATCGACCATAACCTGCGTTACCGGTTCACCCGGAAAATGGGGTTTGGAGAGTTGCCAGCCCTGGCCCGACTGGCGGACCACGAACAAGCCCTTGCGAGTACCGACCCACAACGTATGCATCTCAACCTCCTGTCAGTGCCTGGATCACCATCACCTTGTCACCCTCCCGCAGCGCGATGTCCAGATTAGAGCGGTTGGCAATCAGCTGCGCGTTGACGAAGACGGCGACGTGTTTGCGTACGGCGCCCTGCTCGTCCAGCACATAGGCACGCAGGGCCGGTGCCGCCTGGAAAGACCGATCCAGCGCTTCGGCCAGCGTGCCAACAGCAACCTGCTGGGGCGGACACGGAACATGCCGTGTCAACGCGGGCGCGAACTCGACCGTCACCATGCGGCAGTCTGCCCGCGTTGTGCCGCGCCAGCTTCAGGCAGCCACGGGCGCATCCTGCAACGCATTGAGGTCCTCCACCGGCCCCGTACCGCTGAACCGGTCGAGCGCGAGATAGATCGCCGGTGTGATGTACAACGTGATGACCTGCGAAAAGATCAGCCCGCCGGTCACGGCCAAGCCAAGCGGCTGGCGCAATTCCGCGCCGGCGCCCAGCCCCAGGGCCAGCGGCAACGCGCCCATCAGCGCGGCCATGGTGGTCATCAGGATTGGCCTGAACCGCAGGCGACACGCCTCGCGAATGGCCTCCACCGGCGTCATGCCCCCTGTGCGCTGCGCCTCCAGCGCAAAGTCGATCATCATGATCGCGTTCTTCTTGACGATGCCGATAAGCATCAGGATGCCGATGGTGGCGATCAGCGTCAGGTCGACGTCGAACAACCTGAGAATGAGCAGCGCGCCCACGGCCGCCGAGGGCAGCCCGGCCAGGATCGTGATGGGGTGGATGTAGCTCTCATACAGCACACCCAGCAGGACATAGATCACCAGCACGGCCATGATCAGCAGGATTGCTTGACCACCCTGCGAATCCTGGAACACTGCTGCGTCACCCCCATAGCTGGCAATGATCGAAGGCGGCATCTTGATCTCGTTGGAGAACTTGTCTATGGCGGCGGTGGCAAGCCCCAGGGGCGTGTCGGGCGCCAGGTTGAACGAGATCGTGATCGCCTGCAACTGCCCCTGGTGGTTGACCGCCGTCGGACCGACCGTGCGCTCCACCGTGGCGAAAGCGGACAGCGGAACCAGCGCACCCGACTTGCCGCGCATGTTGATCTTGCTCAGCCCTTCCTCGAAGCGCCGATCAGCGTCGGTGGCTTCCAGAATCACCAGATAGCTGTTGGCGGAACTGTAGATGGTCGATACCTGGCGCTCACCGAACGCGTCGTACAGGGCATTGCGAACGTCCCCGACCTGCACGCCGAGAAGGTTGGCCTTGTCGCGGTCGATCCGCAGCGAGGCCTGCAGTCCCTTGTTCTGCGAGTCACTGGTCACGTCCCGGAACTTGGGATCGGACCGCATGCGCTCCATCAGGCGGTTCGACCAATCGCTCAGCGCATCGGCGCTGACGCTTTGCAAAGCGTACTGGTAGCGGCTCTTGCTGACGCGGCCACCGAGTTGCAGATTCTGGATGGGACGCATGTACACCGCAATCCCGGGGACGCCGCGTGACGCCCGCCTCAGCGACTCCATCACGACCGGCATCTTGGCGCGCTGATCGCGCGCCTTGAGAACGACAAACATGCGTCCGGTGTTGAGCGTACCGTTGACCCCCGCACCAATGAAGGAGGTGACGTCGGCGACGTTCGGGTCGGCCCGGAAAACAGACGCAACGCGGTCTTGCAGTGCCAGCATCGCCGGAAACGAGACGTCTTCGGAGGCCTCGGTCGTGATCTGGATCTGGCCTATGTCCTCTTCGGGAAAGAAGCCCTTGGGTATGGACACGCCCAGCACGCCCGTCAGCACAAAGGTTGCGAGTGCCACCACCAGCATGAAACGGCGATGGCTCAAGGTCCAGTCCAGGGTACGCATGTAGAACCGGTGAACCGCACGGAAGAGCGCTTCGAAAACGCGTCCGACCAGACCACCCGGCACGGCGTGTGGTTCATGGGCACGGCCCTCGCTTTTGAGGAAGCGGCTGGCCATCATGGGCACCAGAGTCAGTGAGACGGCAGCTGAAACCAGCACAGCCAGTGACACCACCACGGCGAATTCATGGAACAGCAAGCCGATCACGCCGGGCATGAAAAAGATCGGAATGAACACGGCCACCAGCGAGACCGAAATGGAAACGATGGTGAAGCCCATCTCTCTGGCGCCAATCAGCGAGGCCTGCATCGGCTGCAGGCCTTCCTCGATATGGCGGACGATGTTCTCCAGCACCACGATGGCGTCGTCCACCACCAGTCCCACCGCCAGGGTGATGCCAAGGAGCGACACATTATCAAGGCTGTAACCGAGCGCATACAGCAGGCCCACGGCGCCGATCAGCGAGATCGGCATGGTCACGGCCGGGATGAGAGTGGCCATCACGCGGTGCAGGAACAAATAGATGACCAGCACCACCAAGCCGACGGTCAGCGCCAGCGTGATATTGACATCGTGCATCGCTGCACGGATGGACACCGAGCGGTCATTCACCAGATTGATGCTGATGGATTGGGGCAATTGAGCCTTGAACAGCGGCAGCAGCCTCCTGACCGAGTCCACCACCTGGACCGTGTTTGCATTGGGCTGGCGCTGCACCGACAGCAGGATCGAGCGCTCACCGTTGTAACTGGCCGAGGTCTTGACCGACTCGTAGCTGTCTTCGACCGTCGCTACTTCGCTCAGACGCACGGGAGAACCATTGCGGGACGCCACGATGATGTCGGAGAACTCGCGCGCGTTCTTCATCTGCGCGTTGGCCTGGATTGTCAGCGTCTGGCGCGGCCCGTCGAGCACGCCGATGGGGGTGTTCGAATTGGCTGCCTTGATCGCCGCAGCCAGATCCTCGAGCGTGATGTTGCGGGCGTTGAGCAGGTCGGAATTGGCGCGAATGCGCACTGCGAAGCGCTTTTGCCCATTGACGTTGACCTGCGCCACGCCATCGATGGTCGAGAGGGTCGGCGCGATCAGGTTCTCGGCAAAATCGTTGAGCTCTGAAAGCCCCATCGAGGGCGAGTTCAAGGCGATGAACAGGACCGGCGCATCCGCCGGATTGACCTTGCGGTAGGACGGCAACTGGGTCAATTCCGCCGGCAGCTGCCGCTGGGCCCGCAGCAGCGCGGCCTGGACATCCACAGCGGCGGCATCGATGTCGCGCGTGGTTTCAAATTCCAATGTGACCTGGGTATTGCCCAACGTATTGACCGAGCTGATCAGCTTCAGGCCGGCAATCGTCGAGAACTGCTTCTCCAGCGGCAGCGCCACAGAGGAACCCATCGTTTCCGGGCTCGCCCCAGGCAACTGCGCGCTGACACTGATGACGGGCGTGTTGTAGCTGGGCAGCGCCGCGACCGGAATCTTGGAATAGGCGAAAACACCCGCCAGAACGATGGCGACACTGATCAGAACCGTCATCACCGGACGGCGGATGCACAGTTCGGAAACGTTCATGTCGGGTCCTTCTTCGCCGGTTCGGCCCCGGCTGGCCGCTCGATCCGCACACGTGAGCCGGCTTTGAGGTTCTGCTTGCCTTCGACGACGATGCGTTCGCCGGCCTGCACACCCTGCAAGACCGCCTGATCGCCGAACGAGTAGTCAAGCTGCACCTTGCGCGGCTGCACCAAATCGTCCTTCGCCACGACGTAGACGATTCTCCCATTGGCCGCGGTGATCACTGCAGCCTGAGGCACAACCGTGGCGTCTTTCAGTGTGCGAACCGTGATACTCGTTTTAACGTATTGGCCGGGCCACAGTTGCTGCGACTTGTTTTCAAACTCTGCCTTGGCCCGAACCGTACCGGCCGACGGATCAACCGTGTTGTCGACAAAACTCAGGACGCCCTGAAGCGGTGTCTTCTGACCGGGCACCGTCGCCGTAACGGAGGCGCGAATCCTGGCGGCTGCCAGCAAGTCCTGCAGCGCACCCTCGGGCACTGGAAAGCTCACCGCAATCGGATCGAGCTGCGTCACTGTCACCATGACGGCCGTCGGCTGAGCCAGGCTGCCAGCAAATACGGCGATGGCGCCTGTGCGCCCTGAGATCGGCGAACGGATGCTGTCGTAACTCAAGGCGACCTGGGCGGCCTGCGCTGCAGCACGGTCGGAAGCCACGGCGGCGCGCTGGGCCTGGACCTGGCTCAGCGTGTTGTCGGCGGCACTCTGGGCAACGAAATTCTGCGCGACCAGGTCCTGGCTGCGTTTGTATTGCCGTTCCAGGTCGGCCAGCACGGCCTGGTCGCGCAATTGCTGGGCCTGCGCCTTCTCGAGGTTGGCGCGGTCGGCCCGGTCGTCCAGCGTGAACAGCGGTTCTCCCGCGCGAACGAACTGACCTTCCTTGACATGGACTTTTTGAACCACGTTGCTGACCTGCGGTCGCACGTCGACGCTGTTGAGCGACATGACGCTGCCGTTGACGTCAACCGTCACCGGCACATCCCGCCGCACCGCCGTAGCCACCGTGATCAGGCTCGGCGGCGCGCTCGCCGCGGCGCGAGCGCCCTCGAGCTGCGGCCCACCGGGTTGCGCTGCGCCCCGGAACCACACTCCCCAGATCACGCCCCCTGCAGCGACAACGCTTCCGACGACGATCAGTGCGATTTTTCTGCTCTTGCTCATGTACTTAACGGTCTTCGGTTAACTTAACAAAGGTATCGCACCACGGCGGCGTGCCGGGAATGTGCAAACTGCAAACCAACTTGGCAATTTAGCAGGACGCCGCGCAAGAACCATTCGCAATGCCCCTAGTTGCGCCTCGATCCAGGCCGATTTGATAGGGGTTTACCGCAGGTTTACACTCGGCCCAGCGCCATGTCGACGCCCCGGTTGGCCAGCGCATCGGCCCGCTCATTGCCGGCGTCCCCGTCGTGACCGCGGACCCAACGCCACTGGATATTGTGACCGCGCTGGTTGACCACTTCGTCGAGCACCTGCCACAGGTCGACGTTCTTCACGGGCTGCTTTGACGCCGTGCGCCACCCCCTGGCCTTCCAGCCGGGCAGCCACTCTGTCATGCCCTTGAGAACATATTGGCTATCCACGTGCAGCGTGACGGCGCACGGGCGTTTGAGGGCCTTCAGCGCCTGGATCACGGCCATCAATTCCATCCGGTTGTTGGTCGTCAGCGCTTCGCCCCCGAACAGTTCCTTCAGACTGTCGGCGGACTTGAGCAGTACTCCCCAGCCGCCAGGACCCGGGTTGCCTTTGCAGGCACCGTCTGTGTAGATGTCAACAGGGTTCACGGCCGGTCTTTCAGGTAGTTGGGGCGGCCGCGATTGGCCAGCGGCACGGGCGCGGCCGCGATGTTGCCCGACGCCTTCCAGGTTGGGCCGATCAGCTTGACGCCGCGTACGCGCTTGACTGCCACCAGGAAGTAGACGGCGCCGAAAATCGGCCACCAGCGTTCGCCGATACGGTCCATCCACTGGTAGCGGCCGAGCCATTTGTCGCTGCTGATGGCTGGGCGGTAACAGCCGAAGTTGCCGGCCTCAACTTCAAAGCTCAGCAGACGCAGCCAATCGCGCAGCCGCCAGTAGCCGATGAACTCCCCGGCATCGGGCAGAAACAGTTCGCCGAAACCCAGGCGCCGGTAAAGATGGGCGCGGCGCTGTCGAAAGCCCCACAGGCTGGCCGGGTTGAGGCAGCAGATCACGACCTTGCCCTCGGGCACGAGCACGCGCTCGACCTCGCGCAGCGTGGCATGGGGGTCGACGTTGAGTTCCAGCGCGTGCGGCAGCACCACCAGGTCGATGCTGTTCTCGGCAAACGGCAGCGCGGCAAAGTCTGTGACCAGCCCACTGCGGCCATTTGCGGCGCCTCGCGGCTGGGGCTCGCGCAGGGCAAGCCACCGGTGTGGCATCCGGTTGGTCCGCAGCGCGTCGAGCTCGGGCAATCCAAGCTGCAACGCGTGATAACCGAAAATGTCCCCGACCGCACGGTCGAACTCGGCACGCTCCCAGGCCAGCAGATACCGGCCCGGTGGCGTTTCAAACCACTGCTGCATTCCTATAATCTGTTCGCTCATGAAGTTAAATCCGCCGCTCGTTTTCCCGGTTCATGGCCGGAAGCGATTCTAGTCATGCATCCCCCTCCGGCGTCCAAGGCCGATCGCCCATGAGAAACGAGCCCAGATGAAACTGTTCCATATCGCCGCCCTGTCGACCCTGTTGTGGATCGCCGGGTGCGCGACGGTGCCCCCGCCAATGCCGGCGGTGCCCGGCGCCAGCGAACAGGCCATGACGCCGCCTGAAGCGCCACCGGCACCGGCCTTCATTCCCGGCGGCCCTTTGCGGCCCATTACCGCTGCCGAGGCGGCTTCGCGGGGCGTCGCCCAGCTTCAGCCGCCGGCCGACCTGTGGGAGCGCATCCGGCGCGGCTTCCAGATGACCAACCTTGAATCGGACCTGGTGCGCCAGCAGGAGCAGTGGTACTCCTCCAGGCCGGATTACATCCAGCGTATGACCGAGCGCTCGCGCAAGTACCTGTTTCACGTCGTTGAGGAACTCGAGCGTCGCAACATGCCCACCGAGCTGGCGCTGCTTCCCTTCGTCGAAAGCGCGTTCAATCCGCAGGCGGTCTCCAGCGCCCGCGCCGCCGGGATGTGGCAATTCATGCCCGCAACCGGCCAGTACTTCGAACTCAAGCAGAACACTTTTCGCGACGACCGGCGTGACGTACTGGCTTCCACGCGGGCGGCCCTGGACTATCTGCAGAAGCTGTACGGCCTGTTCGGCGACTGGCATCTGGCGCTTGCAGCCTACAACTGGGGTGAGGGCAGCGTCGGCCGGGCCATCGCACGCAACCAGAAGCTGGGTTTGGGGACGGGTTACGCCGACCTGAACATGCCCAACGAGACACGCCTCTATGTTCCCAAGCTCCAGGCGGTGAAGAACATCGTGGCCAATCCGGAGAATTTCCGCACCGAGCTGCCGCTGATCGGGAACCACCCCTACTTCCAGAGCGTTGTCCTCACGCGCGACATCGACGTCGACCTCGCCGCCCGGCTCGCGGATGTCAATGTAGAGGACTTCAAGGCGCTGAACCCATCACTCAAACGGCCGGTCGTGCTGGCGGCCGGCAATCCCGAAATCCTGCTGCCCTGGGACAACGCCACCGTATTCGAACGCAATTTCGAGGCCTATACCGCGGGCCAGTACGCGAGTTGGACCGCGTGGAGCGCGCCGTCCACGATGAGCGCCGTCGAGGCAGCCCGGCGGGTGGGAATGAGCGAAGCCGACCTGCGCAGCGTCAACACGATCCCGCCGCGCATGCTGATCAAGGCAGGCTCGGTGCTGATCGTGCCGCGCTCGGCGCGCGTGCAGGAAGACGTGACCAGCCATGTCGCCGACAACGGCCAGCTGAACCTCGCCCCCGAGCAGGTGACGCGCCGCACCACGGTCAAGGCCGGGCGCAGCGATACGGTGGCCAGCATCGCGCGGCGCTACCGGCTGGCCGCACCCCAGGTGGCCGAATGGAACAGCGTGGGAACAGGCGCAACGTTCAAGGCCGGTCAGCGGGTCGTCCTGTTTCTGCCGGTCAGGATGGCCGGCAAGTCCAGAGGTCCGGCGCGCGCTTCCGGCAAGAGCACGGCGCGCAACGCCAAGCAGGCACGGCCCGCGGCCAAGCGGCCAGTCCGGCCCAAGCCCAAGGGCTGACGCCTACAACGTCTTGCGGCTACGGCCTACAGGCGAGCGCCGCGACGCGCGATGTTTGCCGTTTCGTGCAGGACCGGCCTGACAGCATTTGTCGCATCGCGCCGATCCTGCGGCGCCGGCCATCGGGCCACCATGAAGCTCCACTCTTGCGCGGCCGGGCCCCGGTTCAGAGCTTTTCAGTCTCGCCGGCGCGCGGCTGCCACTTCATGAGGCGCTTCTCGATCCGGCTGACCAGCCCATCGAGCACGAGCGCGAAAGCTGTGAGAACGGCAATGCCCGCGAACACGGTGTTGACATCGAACGTGCCCTCGGCCTGCAGGATCAGGTAGCCCACGCCGCGCGCTGAACCCAGGTATTCGCCGACGACGGCGCCCACAAAGGCCAATCCGACCGAGGTGTGCAGACTGGAAAACACCCAGCTGGTTCCGCTGGGCAGGTACACCGTGCGCAGCAACTGCTGCTGGTTCGCGCCAAGCATCCTGGCATTGGCCAGCACCACCGGGCTGACTTCCTTGACGCCCTGATAGACATTGAAGAACACGATGAAGAACACCAGCGTCACCGCAAGCGCGACCTTGCTCCAGATGCCCAGGCCGAGCCAGAGCGAAAAGATCGGTGCCAGGATCACCCGTGGCATCGAATTGGCAGCCTTGATATAGGGGTCGAGGATGGCGCTGGCCGTGGGCGCCAGCGCCAGCCACAAACCGAATACCAGGCCCAGCACGGTACCGATGGCAAACGCCAGCACGGTTTCCAGCAGCGTGATTCCCAGGTGCAGGTAGATGTCGGCGCGCCCGGGCAGTCCATCGGGGAACAGCACGCTCTCACCGAAGCCGAACGGCATGAACCATGACCAGATGCGCCCGACCACCTTGATCGGCTCGCCCAGGAAGAACGCGTACTGCTGGTCGCGCGAGAGCAGGTGCCACAGCAGCAGCAGGGCCACCAGCACCCCGATCTGCCAATGGCGCAGGTTCCTGGTGGACGGCTTCAGCCATTGCCACATGGTCAGGCCGCCTTCTTCAGTTGCTGTGCGTAACCCTTGAGCACTTCATCGCGCAGCACGC
>JANYAN010000342.1 GCA_025361305.1 Burkholderiales bacterium | reverse complement strand
CATGATCGTTTCGGTGAAGTGACCCCCGTGGAAGCGACGTCGGCGACAGCGGTAAGGTCGGAATCGGCAGTTCATTCATGGCTGGGCTCCTTGATTTGATACCGCGAGTGTTGCGAGCGGGCATGACAGGAAAATGGCAATTCGATGGCAGTTCGATGGCAGTTCGATGGCATCTTTTTGACGCCGCGCAACATCAGATCGATCCCTCCGATGTTGAGGGTAGTGACGTGCAGCACCTTGAAGCCTTTCGTCTGACACTTCACGCCATAAGGCGCAGGCTGGACCTGCTCGTCGCGCTCAAGCAAGACAGCATCGATCGTTATGCAACTTGCAGGCGCAGTCGCCGGTGCGTGGCTGGCCCATGCCATGTTTGGCGTCGACCTGCTCCAGACCAGCACGAAGTTGCGCAGCGGCGCCGGCCGGTGGATTGCCGAGGCGGTGGCCACCGCGGGGCTGATCGTTGTCGTCCTGCGCGCCCCGGCCGGACGGGCAAGCGCCCTTGTCGCCTGTTACATCGGGGCGGCCTACTGGTTCACGGCAAGCACTTCTTTCGCCAACCCGGCGGCCGTCCTCGGTCGCACGCTCAGCGACAGTTTTGCCGGCATTGCACCGGCCAGTGCACCGGCATTTGTGCTCGCCCAATGCGCGGGAGGCATCGCAGGGGCCGGGGGGGTTGCGCGACTGCTCGAACCGCGACGCTGAAACGCGCGCTAGAAGCGGACCCCGGCGGAAAAGCGCAGCGAATCCTGGGGCATGACACTGGCCCCGGCGTCGTAGTCCAGCCGCAGGAAGTAGCTGGGCCAGTCGTAGCTGACCGCGAGCCCAAGGCGCTGCTGGCGATTGCCTCGCAGCAGTTGCAGCGAGAGCGATTGTCCATTGGTCCAGCGGTAGCCTCCACCGACGGCGAACAGATCGACCGATTCGCCGCGCAGCCCGAGCGCCGCAGGCTGGGCGATCGTGCGCCCCATGCCAAGCCTTGCGTACCAGCTTTGTCCGGCTTCGAATGCCAGGCCCGTGCCGCCCGGCACGGCCGAGCCAATCCTCAATTGCCCCAGGCTGAACATGGCGGCAGGCGAGCCGGGGTCGGAATCGGCCAATCCAGCAGGAACTACGGGCGAGAGCTGGTAGAGCGACGGGCTGGTCTGGGCCATCCCTTGCGCCGGCCACGCCAAGGCCGCCGCTGCCAGCAACGGGGCAAGGAGCCTGGGTCCGCAATACATGGTGTCCACTGTAGACCTTCCGGGCCGATTAGCCCAGTCCGGGCCCGAACTATTGTGCGTTCGGCGCTACAAGGGCGCGCGGGCCTAAAAACCGTCCTGGGCGGCCCGAGCCAGCCGCTTGGCCATTGCACTGGCCTGTTCCGGGTCGTCGGCCTCCACCATGACGCGCAGCAAGGGCTCGGTCCCGCTGGCACGAATCAGGACCCGGCCTCGCCCGTCCAGGGCCTTCTGCGCAATCAGCGTTTCCTCGGCCAGCAGGCGATTGACCCGCCAGTCCTGACCCGCCTGCAAGCGCACATTGATCAGGGTTTGCGGAAACAGGCTGACGCCGGCCAGCAGTTCGTCCATGCTCTTGCCACCTCGGACACTGGCATTGAGCACCTGGAGCGCACTGACCAGCCCATCGCCGGTCGTATGTCGATCCAGCGCGAGCAGGTGGCCAGAGCCCTCCCCGCCGAGCCGCCACCCGCGCCTGTCAAGCTCTTCAAGCACGTACCGATCGCCGACCTGGGCCCGGACAAATTCCACTCCACGCGCCCTGATGGCCAGCTCGACGGCCATGTTGGTCATCAGCGTGCCCACCACGCCCGGAACGGTTTCGCCCTGCGCCAGGCGGTCGGCCAGCATCAGGTAGAGCAGTTCGTCGCCGTTGTACAGGCGGCCGCTGGCATCGACCATCTGGACCCGGTCGGCATCGCCATCGAGGGCAACGCCAAAATCGGCGTGGTTGGCCAGCACGGCACGCACCAGCGCCTGCGGATGGGTGGCGCCCACCTGGTCGTTGATGTTCAAGCCGTCGGGTGCGCACCCAATGCACACCAGCTCGGCCCAGCTCATGGAAGACCTTGGGCGCGACGTGATACGCGGCGCCATGCGCCGCGTCAACGACGATGGTGAGGCCACGCAGGGAAAGGTCCGGGGCGAATGTGCTCTTGCAAAACTCGATGTAGCGGCCGGCAGCATCGTCCAGCCGCCGGGCCTTGCCCAGGGAGGCCGAGTCCGCCCAGACCGGCGGCTGGGCCAGAGTGGCTTCCACTTCCATCTCCCAGGCGTCCGAAAGCTTGGCGCCTTGCGCGCTGAAGAACTTGATGCCGTTGTCGGCGTAGGCGTTGTGGCTGGCGCTGATGACCACGCCCAGGCTAGCGCGTTGCGCCCGCGTCAGGTAGGCAACGCCCGGCGTCGGCAGCGGGCCGAGCAGCACCACGTCAACCCCCGCGGAGTTGAAGCCCGATTCCAGCGCGCTTTCGAGCATGTAGCCGGAAATTCG
>JANYAN010000295.1 GCA_025361305.1 Burkholderiales bacterium | reverse complement strand
CGCACGCTTGAATCCCAGCAGGCTCTCCATCATGACGGCGTCGTGGTCAAGCCAGCCGTTCTGGGCCGCTGCCTTGAGCATGGCGTACTCGCCGCTGACCTGGTAGGCGAAGGTTGGCATCCGGAATTCGTCTTTCACGCGGCGCACCACGTCAAGGTAGGGCATGCCAGGTTTGACCATGACCATGTCGGCCCCCTCGGCGATGTCCATCGCCACTTCGCGCAGCGCCTCGTCCGAGTTGCCCGGGTCCATCTGGTAGACCTTCTTGTTGCTCTTGCCCAGATTGCCCGACGAGCCCACGGCATCGCGAAACGGACCGTAGAAAGCGCTGGCGAACTTGGCACTGTAGGCCATGATGCGGGTGTGGATCAGGCGGCGCTCTTCCAGCGCGCGGCGAATTGCGCCGATTCGGCCATCCATCATGTCGCTGGGCGCCACGATGTCCACCCCGGCCTCGGCCTGCGTGAGCGCCTGGCGCACCAGGACCTCGACGGTCTCGTCGTTCACGATGTAGCCGGCGTCGTCCAGCAGGCCATCCTGCCCATGGCTCGTAAAAGGATCGAGCGCTACATCGGTCATGACGCCCAGGCCGGGAAAGCGGCTCTTGAGGGCCCGTACGACCCGGGGCACCAGGCCATCGCTGTTCCACGCCTCGCGGCCATCTTCGGTCTTCAGGGCGGGGTCGATCACCGGGAACAGCGCCATGACCGGAATACCGAGCGCCACGCACTGCTCGGCCACGGGAAGCAGCAGGTCCAGGCTCAGTCGCTCGACCCCCGGCATCGAGGCGACGCTTTCGCGGCGCTTTTGCCCGTCAAGCACAAATACCGGGTAGATCAGGTCATGGGCGCTCAGCGCATTCTCACGAACCAGGTCGCGCGTGAAGTCGTCGCGCCGCAGGCGTCGCGGTCGGCCGAGTGGAAAAGGGGCATGGTGTACGGTCATGGGGAAAATTGTGCCCCATTCGGGGACGCCTGGTGACACGCCGCTGAATGATATGAATGACATGTCGCATCGCGGACAAGGCGGCGCACAGGCGAGGTCAGCCGTGCGTCAGGTAAAGCCGGTGCCAAGGCCTTGAAACTACCCAGTTGCTTTGTTAAATTACGCCTCGGGCGGTTCGCCGCTCCCCGCTTTTCCTCCCTGAGCGGGTGCCTTAATGTGTGACAGCAAAAAGGCTTCCCACCCCGGCTTGTGAGCCGGGGTTTTTTTTCCGGTGCCCTCGCCCATGCCACTAAACTCGGCAGCATGCTCTGGGTAAAAGCTCTGCACATCGTTTTCGTGGCCAGCTGGTTCGCCGGGCTGTTCTACCTGCCGCGCATCTTCGTCAACCTGGCCATGGTTGCGCCCGGGTCGGCGGCCGAGCGCGATCGTCTGCTGTTGATGGCTCGCAAGCTTTTCCGGTTCACCACGCTGCTGGTGGTGCCCGCGCTGGGTCTGGGACTGTGGCTTTGGCTGGGGTACGGCATCGGAACAGGCAGCGACTGGATGTACGCCAAACTCGTTATTGTTACGCTGGCCCTGGGCTATCACGCCGCCTGCGGGGTCTTGCTCAACCGTTTTGCGAGGCAGGCCAACGCTCATGGCCATGTCTGGTTCCGTTGGTTCAACGAAGTGCCGGTGCTGCTGCTGCTGGTGGCCGTCGTACTGGTCGTCGTCAAGCCGTTTTGAGAGCCGAGTCAGCTGTGCACAAGACCTCGGCCTGGCCGCTGTCGCAGGTGTTCGGCGCCCTCATCCTCTACGCCAGCCTGTACCCCTTCTCCGGGTGGCACAACCAGGGCGTCGCACCCTGGGAGTTCCTGTTCAGCCCGCTGCCCAAGTACTGGACCGCGTTCGACGTGGTTTCCAATGTGCTGGGATACGCGCCGCTCGGGTTCCTCCTGGCGCTGAGTGTCCTGCGACGCGGCAGCCCGCGCTCGGCGCCGACGGGCAACGGCACTGCGGTCGCCGTGGCGACACTGGCTGCCGGGTTGCTTTCGCTGTCAATGGAGGGGTTGCAGAACTATCTGCCTTCGCGCGTCGCTTCCAACCTCGACTTGGTGCTCAATGTCCTGGGCGCCCTGTGCGGCGCAGTGGTGGCCGCCTGCCTCGAGCTGGTTGGGGCGATAGACCATTGGAGCCGCTTTCGCGCCCGCTGGTTTGTCGAGGATGCACGTGGCGCGCTGGTGCTGCTCGCGCTGTGGCCTGTCGCACAGCTGTTTCCCGCGTCCGTGCCACTGGGCCTGGGGCAGGTGCTTGAGCGGCTGGAAGCAGCACTGGCTGAATGGCTGGTGGATACGCCCTTCCTGGACTGGCTGCCCGTGCGCGAAGTCGAACTCCAGCCTTTGGTGCCCGGCGTGGAAATGATCTGCGTCGCCCTGGGCGGGCTGATTCCGTGTCTGCTGGGCTACACGGTCACGCGCTTGACTGCGCAGCGGGTGTTCTTTGCGGCGTTTGCGCTGCTGGCTGGCGTCGGCGTCACCGCACTGTCGGCCGCACTGAGCTGGGGACCGGTCCATGCCTGGGCGTGGCTCAGCCTGCCCGTACGCGCCGGGCTGGGCCTGGGGCTCGCAATGGCCCTCGTGCTGCTCGCCGTGCCGCGGCGCGGCTGCGCTGCCCTTGTCCTGCTCGCATTGGTGCTGCATCTGAGCCTGCTGAACCAGGCGCCGGCAAGCCCCTACTTTGCCCAGACGCTGCAGACATGGGAGCAGGGCCGCTTCATCCGGTTCAATGGGGTTGTACAGTGGCTGGGCTGGCTGTGGCCCTACGCGGCCCTGGCGTATGTGCTGGTCCGCGTCTCGCGCGCCAGCTCGCCTTCTAGAATGGGCGAATGAGCGAGCCCACGTCCTCCTACTACGAACGTCATATCTTTTTCTGCCTGAACGAACGCAAGAACGGTGAAGCGTGCTGTGCTCAGCACGAGGCGCAGCAGGCTTATGACCACTGCAAATCCAGGGTCAAGGCGCTCGGCCTGGCTGGCCCCGGCCGCGTGCGGGTGAACAAGGCCGGTTGCCTGGACCGCTGTGCCGCCGGGCCGGTCGCCGTCGTCTATCCCGAGGCGGTCTGGTACAGCTATGTCGACCGGCACGACATTGACGAGATCGTCGAGTCACATCTCAAAAGCGGGAAAATAGTGGAACGATTGCTGACGCCGCGTCACCTCGGCCGCTGAGCAACACTCACTTCCCGTTACCGTCGTGTCCGGCGGTGGCCGCTTCTTTCACGGACAATTGCCGCGAGTTCCCCTCCCCACCCCATGAAACGAATCCTGAAGGCGTTTGTCGCGCCGATCCTGGCCTTGCTTTGCCTGGCCGCCTCTGGGCAGGCGCCGCAACCCCCCGAAATCGCGGCCCGCAGCTATCTGTTGCTGGACGTCACGGCCAATCAGCTGCTTGCTGCGCGCGACATCGACGTCCCGGTGGAACCCGCATCGCTGACCAAGCTGATGTCCGCCTACCTTGTGTTCGATGCGCTCAGGGCCAAAAAGATCGAACTGACGCAGACCCTGCCCGTCAGCGAGCGGGCCTGGAAGATGCCCGGATCGCGCATGTTCATCGATCCCAAGATGAGGGTCCCGGTGGAGGACCTGATCAAGGGAATGATTGTCCAGTCGGGCAACGACGCCACGGTGGCCCTGGCCGAAGGGGTTGGCGGATCCGTGGAGCATTTCGTCCAGCTCATGAACGACCAGGCGCGGGCGATGGGGCTCAAAGCCACAAGCTACCGCAATGCAGAGGGCCTGACCGAACCCGGGCACACGACAACGGCGCGCGACCTGAGCATTCTTGCCACCCGCCTGATCCAGGACTTCCCGCAATACATCGGGTACTACGCGCAGAAGAAGTACCACTACGAAGGCACGCCCGCGTCCAACGATTCCAATCGCAACCTCCTGCTGTTTCGCGATCCGACGGTCGATGGCCTGAAAACCGGCCACACCGATGCCGCCGGCTACTGCCTCATTGCCACGGCCAAGCGGGAATTTCCCAATGTCGGCAGCCGCAGGCTGCTGTCGATCGTCCTCGGGACGACCAGCGAAGTGGCGCGCGCCCACGTATCTCAAAAGCTCCTGAATTGGGGCTACACCGCGTTCGAGGCGGTCAGGCTGTTCGCCGCCAACCAGGTGGTGGCGACACCGCCGGTATGGAAGGGCGCCGAAAAAACGGTCAGGCTTGGGCGCGCCCAAGCCATCGTCGTAGCGGTGCCCGCAGGCACTGCCGGCCGCCTCACGACCCAGGTCGCACGGCCCGATCCGTTGATCGCACCGGTGACCAAAGGCCAGGCCATCGGCTCCCTGAAAATCTCCTCCGCTGGCCAGGTATTGCAGGAACTCCCCCTGTTGGCACTCGAAACGGTGGAGCAGGCCGGCGTGCTGGTGCGGGCCTGGGATGCCATACGGCTTTGGATCAAGTAGTGAGTGCCGACTGACCGCCTTCCTGCGGTTCGGACGCGGCGGTCGCCATTGCGGGAAACCCCCAACCCGGCTATACTGGAAGGCTTTCCCGCTCTTGGGGCGGGGATTTTTGCGTGCGCCGCGCTTGCGGCAATCAGTTTTCAGACGTTTAGGGACGTTTTAATGCCAACCATCAACCAACTGGTGCGTCAGGGGCGCGAGGTCGAAAAGACCAAGTCCAAAAGCCCCGCGATGCAGAACAGCCCCCAGCGCCGGGGCGTGTGCACCCGTGTGTACACCACGACGCCGAAAAAGCCGAATTCGGCCCTGCGAAAGGTCGCCAAGGTCCGCCTGACCAATGGCTTCGAAGTCATTTCCTACATCGGCGGCGAAGGCCACAACCTGCAGGAGCACAGCGTGGTGCTGGTGCGCGGCGGCCGGGTCAAGGATCTGCCCGGTGTGCGCTACCACATCGTGCGCGGTTCGCTGGACCTGCAAGGCGTGAAAGACCGCAAGCAGTCCCGTTCGAAGTACGGCGCCAAGCGCCCGAAGAAGGCCTGAGGCCATTGAAGATTGTCGGTGCTGTCGCAGGCTTGGCAGGCTGAGACAGCGTAGTGACCCGAAGCGCGGAATCCTCCGCGTGGGTCGAGTAAGTGAGAGCCTGATGGCTCTCGCGGCCCCCGCAAGGGAAGGCCAACTGAAGCAATTGAAGAGGTGAAAAATGCCACGTCGTCGCGAAGTCCCCAAACGTGAAATCCTGCCGGACCCCAAGTACGGCAATATCGAACTCGCCAAGTTCATGAACGTCATCATGCAGGGCGGCAAGAAGGCGATCGCCGAGCGCATTGTCTATGGCGCGCTCGAGCAAATCGAGAAGAAGAACCCGGGCAAGGACCCGGTCGAAGCCTTCACCATGGCGATCAACAACGTCAAGCCCATGGTCGAGGTCAAGTCCCGCCGTGTTGGCGGCGCCAACTACCAGGTGCCCGTTGAAGTGCGCCCGGTGCGCCGTCTTGCGCTGTCGATGCGCTGGCTCAAGGAAGCCGCCAAGAAGCGCGGTGAAAAGTCCATGGCCATGCGCCTGGCCAACGAACTGATGGAAGCCACGGAGGGCCGCGGCGGCGCCATGAAGAAGCGTGACGAAGTTCACCGCATGGCAGAAGCGAACAAGGCGTTCAGCCACTTCCGCTTCTAAGGTTCGTCCCCATCTTCGAGTGCGGGCCCGCCACGAGCGGGCCTGTCCCCATTAAACCGAAAGACTCATCATGGCTCGCAAGACCCCCATCGAGCGCTACCGCAACATCGGCATATCGGCGCACATCGACGCCGGCAAGACCACGACCACCGAGCGCATCCTGTTCTATACGGGCGTCAACCACAAGATCGGTGAAGTTCACGACGGCGCAGCCACCATGGACTGGATGGAGCAGGAGCAGGAGCGCGGCATCACGATCACATCGGCCGCGACCACCTGCTTCTGGAAGGGCATGGACTTGTCCTTCCCTGAGCACCGGATCAACATCATCGACACCCCGGGCCACGTGGACTTCACCATCGAGGTGGAGCGTTCCATGCGCGTGCTCGACGGCGCCTGCATGGTGTATTGCGCCGTGGGCGGCGTGCAGCCGCAGTCGGAAACTGTCTGGCGTCAGGCCAACAAATACCGCGTCCCGCGCCTGGCCTTTGTCAACAAGATGGACCGCACGGGTGCCAACTTCTTCAAGGTCATCGAGCAGATGAAGTTGCGCCTGAAGGCCAACCCGGTGCCCATCGTGATCCCGATCGGCGCCGAGGAAAACTTCCTGGGCGTGGTCGACCTTCGCAAGATGAAAGCCATCTACTGGGACGAGGCCTCCCAGGGCATGAAGTTCACCTTCGAAGAGATTCCGGCCGAACTGCTGGAGCAGTCGAAGGAATGGCGCGAAAAGATGGTCGAGGCTGCTGCCGAGGGCTCCGACGAACTGATGAACAAGTACCTCGAAGGCGGTGACCTGACCGAGGAAGAAATCACCCATGGCCTGCGTACCCGCACGATCGCCGGGGAAATCCAGCCGGTCCTGTGCGGTACCGCGTTCAAGAACAAGGGTGTGCAGCGCATGCTGGACGCCGTGATCGAACTCATGCCTTCGCCGGTGGATATTCCTCCCGTCAAGGGCATGGACGACGACGAAAAGCCGGTCACACGCCGGGCCGACGACAGCGAGAAGTTCTCCGCGCTGGCATTCAAGCTGATGACCGACCCGTTCGTCGGCCAGCTGACGTTCGTTCGGGTCTATTCGGGCGTGCTGAGCAAGGGCGACAGTGTCTACAACCCGATCCGGGGCAAAAAAGAGCGGATCGGCCGGATCGTGCAGATGCACGCCAACAACCGTCTGGAAGTCGACGAAATCCGCGCCGGCGACATCGCCGCCTGTGTCGGCCTGAAAGACGTGACCACCGGTGAAACACTGTGCGATCCGTCATCGATCGTCATGCTCGAGCGCATGGTGTTCCCCGAGCCGGTGATTGCCCAGGCCGTGGAGCCCAAGACCAAGATCGACCAGGAGAAGATGGGCATTGCGCTTAACCGTTTGGCCCAGGAAGACCCTTCGTTCCGTGTCCGCACGGATGAGGAATCGGGTCAGACCATCATCGCCGGCATGGGCGAGCTGCATCTGGAAATCATTGTCGACCGCATGAAGCGCGAATTTGGCGTTGAAGCCAACGTCGGCAAGCCGCAGGTTGCCTACCGCGAAACCATTCGCAAGACCGTGGAAGACGCCGAAGGCAAGTTCGTGCGCCAGTCCGGCGGCAAGGGCCAGTACGGACATGTCGTGCTCAAGATCGAACCGAACGGGTTGGGCAAGGGCATTGAGTTCATCGACGCCATCAAGGGCGGTGTCGTGCCTCGCGAATACATTCCTGCGGTCGAGAAGGGCATCAACGAAGCTGTCACGCAGGGCGTGCTGGCTGGCTACCCGGTAGTCGACGTCAAAGTCACGCTGCACTTCGGTTCGTACCACGACGTCGATTCGAACGAACTGGCGTTCAAGATGGCCGCCATCTTCGGCTTCAAGGAGGGTTGCCGCAAGGCCGGTCCCGTCATCCTCGAGCCCATGATGGCCGTGGAAGTCGAGACGCCCGAAGACTACGCCGGCAACGTCATGGGCGACCTGGCGTCGCGCCGCGGCATGGTGCAGGGCATGGAAGACATGGTCGGTGGCGGCAAGGCCATCAAGGCTGAAGTGCCGCTGTCCGAAATGTTCGGCTACTCGACGACGCTGCGTTCGATGTCGCAGGGC
>JANYAN010000251.1 GCA_025361305.1 Burkholderiales bacterium | reverse complement strand
GACGATTTCGTTTCGAAAGTCCTTGGGATTGGACAGGCCGGCCGGCTTCTCGATCTTCTCGAGTTCGGCGTTCAGCGCTGAACGGTCGAATATTTCGCCGGTGTCGGTGTCGCGGAATTCCTGGTCCTGAATCCAGAAGTCGGCATAGGTGACGTATCGGTCGAAGATGTTCTGGCCATATTCGGAGTACGACTCCAGGTAGGCGGTCTGGATTTCCTTGCCGATGAACTCGGCGTAGCGCGCCGACAGGTGCTCCTTGATGTACGAGAGGTATTTCTGCTCCGTCTCGGGGGCGTATTGCTCGCGCTCGATCTGCTGCTCCAGCACATACATCAGGTGGACGGGATTGGCTGCGATCTCCGTCGAATCGAAATTGAAGACCTTTGACAGGATCTTGAAAGCGAAGCGCGTGGAGACGCCCGTCATGCCTTCGTCCACGCCCGCGTAATCGCGGTATTCCTGGAAGCTCTTGGCCTTGGGGTCGGTGTCCTTGAGGTTTTCGCCGTCGTAGATCTGCATCTTGCTGAAGATGCTCGAGTTTTCCGGCTCCTTCAGCCGCGTCAGCACCGAGAACTGGGCCATCATCTTGAGCGTCCCGGGCGCGCACACCGCGTCCTTCAGCGACGAGTTGCGCATCAGCTTCTCGTAGATCTTCGTCTCTTCGGTCACGCGCAGGCAGTACGGCACCTTGACGATGTAGATGCGGTCGAGGAAGGCCTCGTTGTTCTTGTTGTTCTTGAAAGCCTTCCACTCGCTTTCGTTCGAGTGCGCCATGACGATGCCGTCGAAGGGGATGGCGCCGAAGCCCTCGGTACCCTTGAAGTTGCCCTCCTGCGTGGCCGTGAGCAGCGGATGCAGCACCTTGATCGGTGCCTTGAACATCTCGACGAATTCCAGCAACCCCTGGTTGGCAAGGCACAGACCTCCGGAATAGCTATAGGCGTCAGGATCATCCTGGGCGTACGTTTCGAGCTTGCGGATATCGATCTTGCCCACCAGCGAAGAGATGTCCTGGTTGTTCTCGTCCCCCGGTTCGGTCTTGGCGATGGCGATCTGCTTGAGGATCGAGGGGAAACGCCGCACAACACGGAACTTGCGGATATCACCGCCGAATTCCTGCAGGCGCTTGACGGCCCAGGGCGACATCACGCGCTGCAGGTAGCGCGGTGCAATTCCGTATTGCTGTTCCATCAAAGGCGCGTCTTCGGCGTTATTGAACAGGCCCAGGGGCGATTCGTTGACCGGCGAGCCCTTGAGCGCATAGAACGGGATGTGCTCCATCAGCTGCTTCAGGCGCTCGGCAATGGACGACTTGCCGCCGCCCACCGGCCCGAGCAGGTAAAGGATCTGCTTCTTTTCCTCCAGGCCCTGCGCAGCATGCCGGAAACAGGACACCACTTGCTCGATCGGATCTTCCAGACCGTAGAAATCCTTGAAGGCCGGGTAGATGCGCACCATCTTGTTGCCGAAGATGCGCGACAGCCTCGGATCGTGCCGGGTGTCGATGACCTCGGGTTCGCCGATTGCCGCGAGCATGCGTTCCGCCGCGGTGGCATAAACCAGCGCGTCGCGCTTGCAGGCGTCGAGGTACTCCTCCAGCGACATTTCCTCTTCGCGCGTCTGCTCGTAACGCGCCAGGAAATTACGGACTACATCCATGGAGGCTCCTTCCAGTACGATGAAACCAGACCTACCTTGATCAACGCCTTCGACTCGACTTCGGTGCACATGAACCCGCGGCCATCCTTCTGTGCACGAGCAAATACTTCACATTACTTTAGGCCAATGGTAGACAAAAACAAGCACACAAAGTTTCCATCGCAATGCCCTTTATGCCGTCTGCGGCATTAGGCATACAGCGCTGTTGCGTGCATGCAAAAGGCCCGTGTAACAGCGCTGTACAAGCGGCACTACGCTGGAATAATCCAGCTTCGCGTTCTGCCCAAGCGAGAAGAACGCCATGCGGCACTCTTCCCTATCCGATTGATCCGCGGGTTCAATCGTCGACAAAGACCTCTTCGCGCGTGTGCCTGATCGTGGGCAGCAGCACGATGACCATCATCAGCGCCGCCGCGCCCAGCAGTCCCGCCGACAACGGGCGCGTGACGAACACGCTCCAGTCGCCACGGCTTTGCAGCAGCGCACGGCGCAGATGGTCCTCCATCATCGGGCTCTGGATGAGGCCCAGCAGCAGCGGCGCCGGCTCGCAGCCCAACTTGGCAAACAGGTAGCCAATGAATCCAAAGGCGCCCACCAGCCAGATATCGAGCGTATTGTTTCGGGTCAAGTACATGCCGATCGCGCAAAACAGGACGATGGCCGGGAACACCAGCCGATAGGGCACGTCCAGCAGCCGCAGCCACATGCCGACCAGTGGAAGATTCAGCACGATCAACATCACATTGCCCATCCACATCGAAACGATCAGGCCCCAGAACAGCTGCGGGTTGCTGGTCATCACCTGCGGCCCCGGCTGGATCCCGTGGATCATCATGGCACCCATCATCAGCGCCATCACCGCGTTTGGCGGGATGCCCAGCGCCAGGAGGGGGACGAAGGACGCTTGCGCCCCGGCATTGTTGGCTGATTCCGGCGCGGCCACGCCACGGATGTTGCCCTTGCCGAATTCGACTTCGCCTGGCTTGCTGCGGACCTTCTTTTCCAGGGCGTACGACGCGAATGAGGCCAGCAAAGCGCCGCCGCCAGGCAGCAGGCCCAGCATCGCGCCCAGCGCGGTACCGCGCAGCACCGCCGGGGCCATGGTGACGAAATCTTGCCGGGTCGGCCAACGCTCTGTCAACGTCGCGGTGAACACTTCGCGGTCCTGCCTGGGCCGCGACAGGTTGCTGATGACTTCGCCGTAACCGAACACGCCGACGGCGACGACTACGAAGCCGATGCCACGGGTCAATTCAGGGATGTCGAACGTAAACCGCGCCATGCCGGAACTCACGTCGGGGCCCACCAGCCCCAGCAGCAAGCCCAGCACGACCATGGCAATCGCCTTGATGAGGGATCCCGAAGCCAGCACGACGGCACCGACCAGGCCAAGGACCATCAGAGAAAAGTATTCGGCAGGGCCGAACCTGAAGGCGAGTTCGGTCAGCGGCGCGGCGAAGGCCGCCAATACGAGGGTGGCGACGCAGCCTGCAAAGAACGAACCGAGGCCGGCAGCCGCCAGCGCAGGCCCGGCGCGGCCTTGCCGGGCCATCTGGAAGCCGTCGATGCAGGTCACCACAGAGGACGACGTGCCCGGCAGGTTCACCAGGATGGCGGAGGTAGAGCCTGCGTATTGCGCTCCGTAATAGATGCCTGCCAGCATGATGAGGGCAGAGACCGGCGGCAGCCAGTAGGTGGCAGGCAGCAGCATCGCGATGGCTGCCACCGGGCCGATGCCCGGCAGCACGCCGATCAACGTGCCCAGCATGCACCCGGTCAAACAGTACAGCAGGTTGATGGGGCTGGCGGCAATGCCAAAACCCATGGCCAGGCTGGAGGTCAGGTCCACGATGCGGCACTTTCAACCGGGGATGAAGGTGGGCCAGACCTGGATCTGCAGCTTCAGCAGCACAATGAAACACAGGTAACTGCCCACGCTCAGGATGGTGGCCAGGATCAGTACCTCGCCCAGCCTGAAATCTTCGCCCGCCCGGGCCGAGATCAGCGTCAGCGCGTAAATCGCCGCGATCATGCCCATCGCCGGCACCTCGATGCCTGGCAGACCGGCCAGCAGGACCCCGAAAGCCAGATTGGCTGCGATCACATGGAAGAGCGGTTTCCAGGCCCATGCGCCCACCGGCTCACCATCTTCGGTCTCTACGATCAATGCCCGCAGGATGATGACCGCGCCCAGGACCGCCAGCAAGACGCCCAGCAACAGCGGGAAGTAGCCTGGCCCCATTCGGGCACCTTCACCCACGTTGTAGGACGTGGCACCGACGCCGAACGCACCGCCAATCGCCGTGAACATCAGGCCGGCGAAGAAATCCTTCTGGCTCTTGATCTTCATGATGCAATTCCTGTAACTTCGGTTGCGAGCATGACGCAGCGTTCGCTGCACGGTTATCGTGGTGCGGTACTGACGGCTGACTGACCGGTAGCATACGTGTATCCGCGTAGTGCCAGGAACAGGCTGGCGGAGTAAACAGATCCCCATGAGAATCCTCCTTGTCGAAGACGATGTGGTGCTGCGCGATGTGATGCTGCGCAGCCTGAACGACGCGGGACACCGCGTGGACCTGGCCGGCACGGTGGAAGATGCGGATCACCTGTGGCGGGTCCAGCCCTTCGACGCGGTACTGCTTGATCTGAACCTTCCCCAATCGAGCCACGCCCGCAGTGGATTGGGCAGCGGCCTGACGGCATTGCGCAACGCCCGCGCCCGGGGCGACCGTACCCCTGTGCTGGTGTTGACCGCGCGCAATCGGACTGACGAGCGGATTGCCGGACTGAATGCGGGCGCCGACGACTACCTGGGAAAGCCGTTCGACTTGGCCGAAGTTGAGGCGCGCCTGAGGGCACTGGCCCGTCGTACCCAGGGCACGGACGATCAGGTACGAATCGGCGATCTGACCCTGGACCGCACCGCCCGTCGCTTCACGCTGGCAAGCCGGCCGCTGGAACTGCCGGCCCGCGAATTTGAAGTTCTGTGGGAACTGACCAGCCCGGCCGGCCGTGTCGTGAGCAAGCGGACCCTGTCGACCAAACTGTCCGACCTCGACGAGGCACTGGGCGACAACGCGCTGGAAGCCTTCATCTCGCGGCTGCGCAAGAAGCTGGCCGACTCGAACGTGCAGATCCGCACGCTGCGCGGCCTGGGTTACCTGCTGGAGGCCGACAGGTGAGTGCCACCGGCCGGCCGTCCCTGGCCAGCCGACTGTTACGGCACGTCATGGTGCCACTGGCACTGACCTGGATGTTCGGCACGGCCGTGGCTTTGGGCATTGCCCAGTTCTTCACGCAGAAGGCCCTTGACCGCTCACTGCTGGACAACGCACAGCTTGTGGCGACACATGTCCGACGCCAGGGCGGTGAGTTGACGCTCGGTCTGACACCGCGCGAGGTCGATACTGTTCTTTACGATCCAACCGAGTCGGTCTTCTTCTCCGTCATCCAGGCCAACGGAAAGGTGGTGGCGGGTCGCGCGGGATTGCTCCTGTCGGGAGCGTCGGAATCGCCCTACCGCTTCGAAGACATCGACTTCGACGGCCAGCACATGCGTGCCGTGGCCGTACACCGCGACGGGCCGGATCAGTTCGATGTCGTGGTCGCCGAAACCACCGTGGGCCGGGTCGACCTGCTGCGGCGCCTGCTGGCATGGTCGCTGGCGCCACAAATGGCCTTGCTGGTGCTGCTGGCCTGGTGGCTGCGCCGCGCCATCCGCAGCGACCTCGAGCCCCTGGCCCAACTCCAGCAGGCCTTGAACCGGCGCGATGCGACTGACCTCGCCCCGGTGCGCGTAGAGGCCACGTCAAGCGACGTAGATCGGCTGGCAGGCGCCACGAATTCGCTGTTCGATCGGCTGGCCCGCAGCGTACAGGCCCAGCGCGAATTCGCCGGTAATGTTGCACATGAGTTGCGCACGCCGCTGGCCGGCATCCGCGCACTGGCCGACTACGGCCTTGCGCAACGCAACCCGCAGGCGTGGCGCGATCAACACGAGTTGATAGCCGCCAGTGAAGCACGGGCCAGCCGGCTTGTCGACCAGCTGCTGGACCTTGCTCTGGCCCACGAAGCAGAGGCCGGCATCCGGTTGGGGCCGGTGAACCTCGACGAACTGGTGCATGACGCGGTCCTGCGGTTCCTGCCGCGGGCCGATGCGGCTGGCGTGGATCTCGGCGCACGCGGCATCGAGACACCAGCGCGTGTCGTTGCCGACGCAACCCTGGTCGAAGGTATCCTCAATAACCTGCTGGACAACGCCCTGCGTTACGGCGTGGACAACCGCAGCGAGCAGCCCGCCGTGACGGTGGGACTGGAGCGGCAGGCGGACCTGGTGGTGCTGTCGGTGCAGGACAACGGTTCCGGTTTGCCTGGCGAAATGCAGGCGCGCCTGATGGAGCGCGGCGCCCAGGGCGAAACGGGTCAGTTGCTGGGCCAGGGCGCCGGGCTGGGGCTGGCGCTGGTGTCGCAATATGCAAGGCTGATGCAGGCGACCGTCTCCCTGGGCGGTGGACCCGGTGGGCGTGGCTGGGTCTGCACCATTGCGTTCGCCGCCAGTGCCTGAAAACCGATTGGCGGGTGCCAACGGTGTTATCGAAATCCCAGTAGACTGCCCGTTTCCGAAATATTCCCGGGTATCGCGCAACGGCGTTCTCGCACGCCGGCTGGCTGCCCAGTTGCCGACAAGGAATTTCCCGATGCCTGCCCTGCTCCCATTCCACTCCATGCATCCAGCAGCATCGCGTATCGGTCCGGCAATTGCGTTGATCCTGCTGCTGACCGGTTGCGGCCAGGGTGGCAGCGCCAGTGCGCCGGGAGGCGGCGCGATGCCGCCACCCGAGGTCGGCGTGGTCACCGTGAAGCTGGGCGACGTTGGCCTTGTCACTGAACTGCCTGGCCGCCTCGAGGCGTCGCGCGTGGCGCAGGTGCGGGCCCGGGCTGCGGGCATCGTGCTGCGGCGGCTGTTCCGCGAAGGCAGCGACGTGCGCGCCGGCCAGCCATTGTTCAGCATCGATCCGGCGCCCTACGCCGCAGCATTGGCCACCTCGCAGGCGGCGCTGGCTCGCGCCGAGGCCAGCCTGGGCCAGGCCACCGCGCTGGCCGAGCGCTACAAGCCACTGGTCGAAGCCAATGCGGTCAGCAGGCAGGAGTATGCGAACGCCGTCGCCGCGCAGCAGCAGGCGCAGGCCGAAGTTGCCGCGGGTCGGGCCGGCGTCCAGGTCGCACAGATCAACCTGGGCTATGCCGCCGTGACCGCACCGATTTCCGGGCGCATCGGCCGTGCCCTGGTAACAGAGGGTGCCTTGGTCGGCCAGGGCGAAGCGACTCCCCTGGCAATGATCCAGCAGGTCGATCCGATGTACGTGAATTTCACCCAGTCGGCCAGCGAGACGCTGAGCCTGCGCCGCGCCCTGGAGCAAGGGCGCCTGAAGCGGGCGGCCGGCACCGAGGCTGCCAGCGTTCGTGTTGTGCTGGAAGACGGCACCGAACATCCGCAGCCCGGTCGACTGCTGTTTTCCGATCTCACGGTGGACCCGACCAGTGGCCAGGTCACGCTGCGCGCGGAAGTGCCCAACCCGGGCGGCCTCTTGCTGCCCGGCCTTTACGTTCGCGTGCGCCTCGAGCAAGCCAAGGCCGGCAATGCCGTGCTGCTGCCCCAGCAGGCTGTCACCCGCGCACCCACGGGCGACACAGCGATGGTCGTAGGGCCAGATGGCAAGGTCAGCCCCCGAACGCTGAAGCTGGGCGGCGCCCAGGACAACCGGTGGGTCGTGCTCGAAGGCCTGAAGGCGGGCGAACAGGTGATGGTCGACGGTTTCCAGAAGCTACGGCCCGACGCGCCCGTCAAGCCTGTCCCATGGCCCGCCGGCGCCGCCGGTGCCCCGGCGCCTGCGGCTTCTGCAGCCAAGTCTTGAGGGAGCGCGGCAGATGGCCAAATTCTTCATCGACCGGCCGGTCTTCGCCTGGGTGATCGCGCTGTTCATCCTGGTGCTGGGCAGCGTTGCCGTGGTCAAGCTGCCGGTAGCGCAGTACCCACCCGTAGCACCACCGTCCATCGTGGTTTCCGCGTCATATCCTGGCGCTTCGGCGCAGACGCTGGAAGACAGCGTGCTCAGCGTGATCGAGCAGGAGATGAACGGCTCGCCGGGCCTGATCTATATGGAGTCGGTGGCGCAGGCCAACGGCGGCGGCTCGATCGTGCTGAGTTACGAATCGGGCACCAATGCCGATCTGGCGCAGGTCGACGTGCAAAACCGCCTGGGACGCGCCGCACCGCGTCTGCCCCAGGCCGTGACGCAGCAGGGCGTGCGGGTGGACAAATCACGCTCGAACTTCCTGCTGTTCACCATCCTGTCCTCGGACGACCCGGCGTTCGATCCGGTCGCGCTGGGCGACTACGCCTCGCGCACGGTATTGCCTGAGATCCAGCGCATCTCCGGTGTCGGCCAGGCCCAGCTGTTCGGCACCGAACGCGCCATGCGTGTCTGGATCGACCCGGCCAAGCTGCTCAACTACAACCTGTCGGCCAGCGATGTCATCAACGCGATCCGGGGCCAAAACGCGCAGGTGTCCGCCGGTACGATCGGCGACCTGCCCAACATTTCTGGCCAGGGTATCGCAGCCACGGTGGTGGTCGACGGCCAGCTGAGCTCGGTTGACCAGTTTGCCAATATCCAGTTGCGTACCAACACCGACGGCTCGGCCGTGCGCCTGAAAGACGTGGCCCGACTCGACCTGGGAGCCCAGACCTACGCCATCTCGGCGCGCCTGAACGGCAAACCGTCCACCGGCATCGGCGTGCAGCTCTCACCCACCGGCAATGCCCTGGCCACTGCCACCGCAATTCGCACCCGGATGGAAGAGCTGTCCAAATTCTTCCCGCCCGGCATGAAGTGGGCGATCCCGTTCGACAGCTCACGCTTCGTCAGCATTTCGATCTCCCAGGTGGTGGAAACACTGCTGCAGGCGGTCGTGCTGGTGTTCCTGGTGATGTACCTGTTCCTGCAGAACTTCCGCTACACCATCATCCCCACCATCGTGGTGCCGGTGGCGCTGCTGGGCACTTTCGCCGTGCTGCTGGCGCTGGGTTTCTCGATCAATGTGCTGACCATGTTCGGAATGGTGCTGGTGATCGGAATCGTGGTGGACGACGCCATCGTCGTGGTCGAGAACGTCGAGCGCATCATGAGCGAGGAAGGCCTTTCGCCGCGCGAGGCCACCCGCAAGGCAATGGGCCAGATCCAGGGCGCCATTGTCGGCGTCACGGTGGTGCTGGTCTCGGTGTTCGTGCCGCTGGCCTTCTTCGGTGGCGCCGTGGGCAACATCTACAAACAGTTCTCCGCGGTGATGTTGGCCTCGATTCTTTTCTCGGCCTTCATGGCGCTGTCGCTGACGCCGGCGCTATGCGCAACGTTGCTCAAGCCTGTGGAGGCGGGCCACCATCACGCCAAGACCGGCTTCTTCGGGCGTTTCAACCGCGGCTTTTCGCGCACTGCAAAGGGCTACGAGAGTCTCGTGGCCCGCATCCTGCGGTATACCGGACGGGCGCTCGTCGTGTATGTGGCCATCATCGCCGCTGTGGCGGTGCTGTTCCTGCGCCTGCCCGCCTCGTTCCTACCCAGCGAAGACCAAGGCTATCTGCTGGTAAACGTGCAACTGCCGCCGGGGGCGACGGTTGAGCGCACCCGCGGCGTGATGGAACAGGTCGAGGCCTACATCCTCCAGCAACCCGAGGTGCAGAGCATGGTGGGCGTGCTGGGTTTCAGCTTTTCCGGGCAAGGCCAGAACGCCGGCCTGGCGTTCGTCACCCTGAAAGACTGGAACGATCGCAAGGGCGCCGAGCACACCGCGGCCGCCATCGCGGGCCGCGCCTTCGGGGCACTTTCGCGCATCCGCGATGCCTTCATCTTCGCGCTGAGTCCGCCCGCGATTCCCGAACTTGGCACCGCCACCGGATTCAACTTCCGCCTGCAGGACCGGGGCGGCAATGGCCACATCGCCCTGGTGGCGGCTCGCAACCAGTTGCTGGGCATGGCCTCGCAAAGCAAGGTGCTGGCTGGCGTACGGCCGGACGGCCTCGAAGATGCGCCGCAACTGCAGCTGGATATCGACCGCGAAAAGGCCAGCGCGCTGGGCGTGAGCTTTGACTCGATCAACACTGCCCTGTCTACGGCGCTGGGCTCCGCTTATGTCAACGATTTTCCGAACCGCGGTCGACTGCAGCGGGTAATCGTGCAGGCCGATGCGCCATCCCGAATGCAGCCGCAAGACCTGCTCCTGCTGTCGGCCAACAACAGCCGGGGGGTTGCGGTTCCATTATCGGCCTTCGCCTCCACCCACTGGATCAGCGGACCGATGCAGACCATTCGCTACAACGGCTATCCCGCCATGCGGATCTCCGGCGACGCCGCGCAAGGGCGCAGCACCGGCGAAGCGATGGACGAGATGGAAAAGCTTGCGGCACAGTTGCCGGCCGGCTTCGCCTACGAGTGGACGGGCCAGTCGCGCGAGGAAAAACTCTCGGGCGCGCAGGCCGTCATCCTGCTGGGCTTTTCGCTGCTGGCAGTGTTCCTGTGTCTGGCGGCGCTGTATGAAAGCTGGGCGATCCCGTTTTCGGTGATCCTGGTCGTGCCGCTGGGCGTATTGGGCGCGCTGCTGGGTGCCAACCTTCGCGGCTTTTCCAACGATGTCTACTTCAAGGTCGGCCTGATCACCATCATTGGACTGTCCGCCAAAAACGCGGTGCTGATCATCGAGTACGCCAAGACCCTCCACGCCCAGGGCAAGAGCCTGGTCGACGCCGTCCTGGCAGCTTGCCATCTGCGCTTTCGCCCGATCATCATGACCTCGCTGGCTTTCATCCTGGGCGTGCTGCCGCTGGTAATCGCCAGCGGTGCCGGCTCGGCCAGTCAGCGGGCCATTGGCACCGGTGTGATGGGCGGGATGATCACCGCCACCACCCTGGCCGTACTCTTCGTGCCAGTGTTCTTCGTGGTGGTGCGCCGCGTCTTCAAGGGCAGCGAACGGCAGCGCCGCATGTACACGCACGAACTGGACGCCGCCGCCGCCGAAGCCGCGCCGGACAAGCCATGAGCGTCAATTTCAAAACGCTGCAGATCGCCGCGGCAGCCGCTGCCCTGCTGGCCGGTTGCTCGATGATTCCGGCCTACGACCGCCCGGGAGCGCCTGTGCCCGATAGCTGGCCCACGCCCGCAACCACCGCCGGAACGGCGGCGGCCGACCTGGAGTGGCAAAGTTTCTTCGGCGATGAGCGCCTGAAGCAGCTGATCGCCACCGCGCTGACCAACAACCGCGACCTGCGCGTGGCCGTGCTCAACATCGAACAGGCACGTGCGCAGTACAACATCCGCGATGCCGACAGGTTTCCGACAGTGGCGTTGGCCGTGACGGGTTCGCGCACACCCAACAGCAGCGGCGGCATCACCAGTCTGTACAGCGCTGGCCTGGCGGTGACGGCCTGGGAAATCGACCTGTTCGGCCGCGTCGCCAGCCTGAGCCAGGCAGCGCTGGCCCAATACCTCGCGACCGAAGAAGGCCGCAAGGCCACCAAGATCAGCCTGATCGCCAGTGTCGCCAATGGTTACCTGTCGCTGGTGGCCGACGAAGAAATGCTCGCGCTGACACAGCAGACACTGGTCACGCGCGAGGAGTCGCTTCGGCTGACCAAACTTCGCTTTGACAACGGCGTGTCGTCCGAACTGGATTTCAGCCAGGCACTGTCGCTGGCAGAAGGCGCGCGCGTGGCGCTGGCGCAGTTCAGCCGCCAGCGTGCGCAGGACCAGAACGCGCTGGCCCTGTTGCTTGGCAGTCCACTGCCACCCGGCTTCCGGGCCGCCGCAACCACCGAATCGCTGTCGCTGCCCCAGCTGCCCGCGGCAACGCCCTCGGAGGTTCTGGTGCGCCGGCCGGATATCCGGCAGGCCGAGCAACTGTTGATATCGGCCAATGCCAACATCGGCGCAGCGCGGGCGGCGTTCTTTCCGCGCATCTCGCTGACAGGTGGCATAGGCAGCGCGAGCGGCGAACTGTCCGGCCTGTTCAAGGGTGGTTCCTGGGGTTGGACCGTGGTGCCCCAACTGGTGCAGCCGATCTTCGACGCAGGCCGCAACGAGGCCGGGCTGCGCTCGGCCAACACCGGCCGCGACATCGCCGTCGCGCAGTACGAAAAGGCGATCCAGTCGGCGTTCCGCGAAGTGGCCGATGCCCTGGCGGGCAACGCCACGCTGGGCGACCAGGTGTTGGCGCAAAGCAATGTGGCACTGGCGGAGGCCAGGCGATTCTCGCTGTCCGACCTGCGCTACAAGAACGGAGTGGCCAGCTATCTCGACCTGCTGGACGCCCAACGCTCATTGTTCGCGGCGCAGCTGCTGCTGGTGCAGACCCGCCTGGCGCAGCTGCAGAATCAGGTGCTGCTGTACAAGGCTCTCGGAGGCGGCTGGAAGCAATAGCCGACCACCCGAGGCGCACCAAGCCCGCCCTAATCACGTGGAGACCACCATGAAGCAATCAATGTGCGGCGCCATGCTGGCCTTTTGCCTGGGTCTGCCCTGCCTGGCCCAGGCGCAGATTCCGGTTCAGGGCAACTCCAACCATGAGCTGCTGTTGGCCAGCCCGGACCCGAGAGCCGCGCAGAACAAGCGGCTGGTGTACGACTTCTGGCGCCAAGTGTTCGAAGCGGGTCATATGGAGCTTGCCGAAAAGTACATGGCCGAGTCCTTTATCCAGCACAATCCGAATGTTCCGACCGGGCGCGCGGCCTTCATGGATTTCTTCTCCCGATTTGTCAAGCCCAAGCCCATCGAGCCGCGCGTCAAGGGCAACCTTGTGGCGATCGTCGCCGAGGGCGACCTGGTCATTCTCAGCTTCGTGCGGGAAGCGGCCGATCCCAAGGACACGACGAAGAAATACACCACCACATGGTTCGACATGTTTCGCATCGAGGGCGAAAAGATCGCCGAGCACTGGGATGCGGCGCCCAAGCAGTAGTGGGCAGCTCCCACGGCCGGCAAAGCAGCAGCGTCGGCCGCTCCGGTTACGATCTTGCGCATGATCAGGCTTGCGCTGCCACAGGACGCTGCGAACATCGCCGAGATGTCGCGCGCCTATATCGAACAAGGGCTCGGATGGAGCTGGACTCATGCCCGCGTTCTAGGCGCGATCCGGGATCGCGCAACAAATGTCGCCGTGGTGCAGCAACTGGGCGTAGTGCTGGGCTTTGGCATCATGCAGTATGGCGATGATTCGGCTCACCTCAGCCTGTTGGCCGTCAAGCCGATGCATCGGCACAAAGGACTGGGGACACAACTGATGGATTGGCTGGAACAGTCGGCCCTGGTCGCCGGCATCGAGCGGATCCGGGTGGAGGCGCGCGCCGACAACCCGCGGGCCGTTGTGTTCTATCAGCGCCAGGGCTTCAGGGATCTGGCCAAAATCACGGGCTATTACCAGGGCGCGATCGATGCCGTCCGGCTCGAAAAGAAGCTCGGGCACAGGCGATAAACCATATCAAGGAAATTCAATATGCTGCGTTCTCAGGCATTCACTCTCGCACTGCTGTGCATCGCAACCGCTGCGCAGGGTGAAGTCGTCGACAAGACGGCGTCGGGCTTTCTCACTGTGCATGAAGCGACGGTAACTGCGCCTTCGGCAATCGTCTACGCGGCGTTCGTCACTGACGTCGGCCGCTGGTGGAACCCGGAACACACCTATTCAAACGACGCGGCCAACCTGTCGATCGATGCAAGGCCGGGGGGTTGCTTTTGCGAAAAGCTCGCCAATGGCGGCGGAGTCCAGCACATGACCGTGGTGTACATGACGCCGGGTCAGGCTGTCAGGATGGCAGGCGGACTGGGCCCGCTGCAGGGATCGGGGCTGGCTGGCAGCATGACATGGACGTTCAGCCCCGCAGCCTCGGGCACCAAGGTGGCGATTTCCTACAGCGTGGGGGGCTACATGCGGGGCGGTTTCGACACGATGGCACCGGCTGTCGACTTTGTCGTCGGCGACCAACTGAGCCGCTTCAAGAACTTCGTCGAGACGGGGAAGCCGGTTCGGTAGATTGCCGTCACTGTCGGCGCACTCATTGCTTGGCACGGCTGGCGGCCGGGGTGGGGTGTTCTCCGGTCACGCTCGCGGGCAGTCATCCCGGGCGAACCAGCGCTACTGCGTCAACGCTGCGTTTGGTGCACATATATTGCAGCAACCGCGAATGGACCTGCGCCCGCCCCACCCCGACCACCAAGCCTGAAGGTGATGCTCTCGAACGCGTCGCGGAAACAAGTGGAGTCGGCCAGCAATTGCCCCGGCCGCCGTCCAGACCAACCAAGCCGGCATACTTCCCCATGGAGACGCCGCCCTGATGACTTCCCGCCGGTGCCGTGGCATCCTCAGCGCCATGAAGCGCTTCGCCACCGTGTTGGCCATCCTCATGTCTTGCGTCTGGCTGGCCCAGGCCGCCGACCCACCATCACAAACTCTGCGCATCGGCTCCAAACGCTTCACCGAGTCGTACATCCTGGCGCAAGTGCTGGCCCAGACTGCGGCGCCGCAGCTGGAGCAGGCGCCGCAGGTCAAGCAGGGCCTGGGCAACACCGCCATCGTGTATGAGGCCCTGCGCTCGGGCAACATCGATCTGTACCCGGAGTACGCTGGCACGATTGCGCTGGAGATTCTCAAGAGCGACAAGCCCATGGCGCTGGACGCCATGAACCGGGCCCTGGCGCCACTGGGCCTTGGCGCGGCCATTCCGTTGGGCTTCAACGATGGCTATGCGCTGGCCCTGCGCGGCGCCGATGCACAGAAAGACGGCATCCGAACGCTCAGCGATCTGACGCGTCACCCCGAACTGCGACTGGGCCTGTCGAACGAATTCATCGGGCGGTCCGACGGCTGGCCCGGGCTCGCACGGCGCTACGGTTTGTCGCAGCAGCCCATCGGCCTGGATCATGGTCTTGCTTACGACGCCATTGCCGGCAAGCAGGTCGACCTGATCGACATCTACACCACCGACGCCAAGATCAACCACCTCGGGCTTACGGTACTGCAGGACGACAAGGGCTATTTTCCGCGCTACGACGCGCTCGTGCTTTACCGGCTTGACGTGCCGCAGCGCTTTCCCAAGGCCTGGGCCGCACTGCAGAAACTTGCCGGCAGCATCGACGAGCGCGCGATGATCGCAATGAATGCACGCGCTGAACTCGAGAGCGCGGATTTCGAGACGATCGCCCGGGATCACCTGGCCGGAAAGGGCGCCGCGAAGACTGCCGCGGCGCGGCGCGACTTGTCGGCCAAGCTGTTCGGCCCCGATCTGGCGCGGCTGACCTTTCAGCATCTGGGATTGGTGGGTGTGGCCGTGGGCATTGCCGCCCTGCTGGCGATTCCGCTGGCGCTGCTGGTTTTTCCGCGCCCGCGTGCGCGTGCTCTTCTGCTGGGCCTGACCGGGTTGTTGCAGACCGTCCCGTCGCTGGCCCTGCTGGCCATTCTGATCTGGCTCGTGGGCGCGATTGGCGTCCTGCCGGCTGTGATTGCGCTTACCCTGTATGCCTTGTTGCCCATCATGCGCAATACGGTGACCGGCCTGGGCGAAGTGCCGCAAGGTCTGCGCGACGCGGCGTCAGCACTCGGGATGAGCCCACTGCAGCGCTTGCGGTTGGTCGAATTGCCGTTGGCCGCGCCGACGATCATCGCCGGCATTCGCATCGCGACGGCGATCGCGATAGGCACGGCCACCATCGCCGCGTTCGTCGGCGCTGGCGGCTATGGC
Source organism: Burkholderiales bacterium (assembly GCA_025361305.1). GTDB lineage: Bacteria > Pseudomonadota > Gammaproteobacteria > Burkholderiales > Burkholderiaceae_C > Ramlibacter. The sequence continues at coordinate 5,957 of JANYAN010000251.1, read as the reverse complement.
GAGCGCATCGTGACGGGCCTGGCCATCAACGATGGTGATTTGCTGCTGGCCGGGGCGATTCCTGCAGCCGTGCTGGCGCTGCTGAGCGAGGCCCTGTTCGAGGGTGTGCAGCGCGTCATGTTCAGGCGGCCGTAGCCAGTCGCCGGGCCGCGCCCCATCAAAAGTTGATCAACGCACGGCTGGCCGCTTCCTCACGCGCCATGGTACCTTTTGTCCTGACCCGGCAAACAGGACGCGAAACATGAATCGATCAGACGCCATCGCGCAATCGCAACAGCAGTTCGACTCCGGCGCGTTCAGGGCAATGCTGGCGCGCCGCATCGCCATTCCTACCGAAAGCCAGAACCCCGAGCGCGGCGACGTGCTGGCCGCCTATCTGGAAAGCGAGATCCGCCCGGCCTTCGAGGCCATGGGTTTTGTGTGCCAGACGCTGACGCATGCCAGGGCGCGCGCGCCTTTTCTGTTTGCCCGGCGCATCGAGGGGGCTGATCTGCCCACGGTCTTTGGCTATGGACATGGCGACGTCATTCGCGGCTTGGAACCCGAGTGGAAAGAAGGCCTTTCGCCCTGGCAGCTGACGGATTCCGACGGCCGCTGGTATGGCCGCGGTATCGCCGACAACAAGGGCCAGCACTCGGTCAACATGCAGGCGATGGCCAACGTGCTCAAGACGCGCGGCCGGCTCGGGTTCAACGCCAAATACTTGATCGAGATGGGCGAGGAAACCGGTTCACCTGGCCTGCGCGAGTTGTGCAGTGAGAACAAGGCACTTTTCGGCGCTGACTTGCTGGTGGCTTCCGACGGCCCGCGACTGCGTGCCGACCGTCCCACGATATTCCTCGGCTCGCGTGGTGCGTTGAATTTTGACCTGAGCATCGACGCGCGCAAGGGAGCGCACCACTCGGGCAACTGGGGCGGACTGATTTCGAACCCTGGCATCCAGCTCGCCCACGCGATCGCCAGCATCGTCTCGCCCACTGGCCAGATTCGCATCCCCGAATGGGTGCCTACGGAATTGCCCGATTCGGTGCGCCGCGCGCTGGCCGATTGCGAAGTGGACGGCGGCGCCGATGGCCCGCAGATAGAACCCTGGTGGGGCGAACCCGGCCTGTCCCCGGCCGAGCGGGTGTTTGGATGGTGTTCGTTCGAAGTGCTTGCGTACAAGACCGGCAACCCGGCGACGCCCGTCAACGCGATCCCGCCTACCGCCTGGGCGCGGTGTCAGCTGCGTTTTGTCGTCGGCCCGAACCCTGATGACTTCCTGCCCGCACTGCGGCACCACCTGGACCGGCAAGGCTTCCCGATGGTGAAGGTCGCCAGCGTGCGCGAAGAGATGTTCCACGCCACCCGAATCGACCCCGACGATGCCTGGGTCAGGTGGGCGGCCGCGTCGATAGCCGCGACCAGCGGCAAGAAGCCAGCCGTGCTGCCGAACCTGGGTGGCTCGCTGCCCAATGACATCTTCACCGATGTGCTGGGCCTGCGCACGATCTGGGTGCCGCATTCGTATCCAGGTTGCTCGCAGCATGCGCCCAACGAACATCTGCCACCTGAGTTGCTGCGCGAAGCGCTGGCAGTGATGACCGGGCTTTATTGGGACATGGGGGCGGGAGAGACGCCCACGCGTGCCGGGTAGCACCGTGCGTTCTCTTCCCTTCGGCCACTCCCGGCTAACGGACTTTGGTTTGGCCAAAGGTGTCGTCCATCTGAACCACGGCTCGTTCGGCGCCACGCCACTCACCGTGCTGGCAGCTTCGGACCGTTGGCGGGCACAGATGGACGCAGACCCAACCACCTTCTTCAATCGCGACCTGCCCGGCTTGCTGCGCGACACGGCGGCCCGCGTCGCCGGCCTCCTGGGCGGGCGCGGCGAAGACTGGGCCTTCGTCGAGAACGCCACCGCGGGCATCAACGCGCTCGTCGGCTCGGTGGAACTCTCGCCCGGCGACGAGGTGATCTGCCTGTCGCAGGTTTACGGCGCGGTCGGCAACGTGCTCAGGCATCACACGGCACGCAGTGGCGCCCGGATCGTCGTCGTGCCGGTTCCGGTGCCGTTCGTCGACCCTGCGCCCCTTCTGGACCGCCTGCGAAGAGCGATCACACCACACACCAGGCTGGCGAGCTTCGACCATGTCACCTCGCAGGGCGCCACGGTGATGCCCATCAGCGACATGGCTGCGATCTGCCGCGCAGCCGGCGTGCCAGTCGCAATCGACGGTGCCCATGCACCCGGCATGCTTGCGCTCGACGTTCCTGCGATGGGCGTCGACTGGTATGTGGGCAACCTGCACAAGTGGTGCTTCGCGCCTCGCGGCACAGGTGTCATCTGGTGTGCGCCTCAGCGGCAGGGCCAGTTGCACCCGGTAGCGATCTCGCACTACTACGGGCAAGGATTCACATCCGAATTTGACTACGGCGGTACGCGTGACAACTCAGCGTGGCTCGCCGCAGCGGCAGGCATTGACTATCTGGAATCGCTCGGGGTCGAACGCATGCGCGCGCACAACCATGCACTTACACGGCAAGCCGGTGAGATGCTGGCCAGCGCTTGGCACACCGAAGTGTCTGCGGCACCCGAATTCCTTGGCTCGATGGCCGCTGTCCGGCTGCCCGATGGCGGCGGCGGCAATCGTCGGCACGCTAGGGACCTTGCGATCCGCCTGACGCAAGAGTACGGCATCACCTGCGCTGTCGTGGAACTGGCTGGGGCCCTGTGGCTACGCGTATCGGCCCAGGTCTACAACGAAGCGAATGACTACGAACGCCTGGCGTCGCTCGGCGCGACGCTATGCCGCGGCCTTACTGCGGCCCCAGCGCCGTGATCAGAGCAGACAACTGCTCCATCTCGGCCGGCTTGAGATCCGTCAGCGGCGCCCTTACGGGCCCCGCGTCGTGCCCGACAATCTTCGCGCCGGCCTTGACGATGCTCACCGCGTAACCCTGGCTGCGGTTGCGGATTTCCAGGTAAGGCATGAAGAAATCCTTGAGCAGGCGGTGTTGGGTGGCGTGATCGTCGGCCGCGACGGCATGATAGAACTGCAATGCCGTGCGCGGAATGAAGTTGAACACGGCCGATGAATACACCGGCGTGCCCAAAGCCTTGTAGGCCGCGGCGTAGACCTCCGCAGTGGGCAAACCGCCAAGGTACGCAAAGCGCTCGCCCATCTTCAGGTAGATGGACATCATCAATTCGATGTCGCCAACGCCGTCCTTGAACCCGATGAGATTGGGACAGCGATCGGCCAGCGTGGCCAGTGAGTCAGGGGTCAGCTTGCAGACGTTGCGGTTGTAGACGATGACGCCGGATGAAACGCTATTGCACACCTGTTCGACATGAGCCACGAGCCCTTCCTGCGAGGCCTCGGTGAGGTAATGCGGCAGCAGCAGGATACCGTGCGCGCCTGCCCTTTGCGCTTCCTGCGCGCACTGGATGGCAAAGCGGGTGGGGCCGCCGGCTCCAGCGATGATGGGCACCTTGCCGCGGCATGTATCTACCGCCGTCCTGATGATCTTCGCGTATTCGTCACCGGTCAGCGAGAAGAATTCGCCGGTTCCCCCGGCCGCGAACAGCGCGCTCGCGCCGTAGGGTGCCAGCCACTCCAGCCGATTGGCATAGCCAGCAGCATTGAAGTTGCCCTCGCTGTCGAAATCGGTCAGCGGAAACGACAACAAGCCGTCGGACATGATTTGCTTGAGGTCTTGTGGATGCATCGGGTGGATGGATTAGTTGTACGTCATCATACAACTTGACTCAATCGTTGACAACCCATCACCGGTCAGCCGCCCTACACGCCCAAAGAGCCGCTTGGCGCGACGAGTGCCGCCAGTTGGGCGCGGCGCAGCCGCTCGCGACTGTTAGTGAGGTGAATGCGCATGGCGGCCCGGGCCGACTCGGCATCGCCCCGGGCGATCGCCGAATAGATTTCCTCATGCTCGCGATTCACACGGCGCAGGTAGTGCGTCAAATCCTCCTGCGCTACCCGTGATGAATTGATGCGGCTGCGCGGGATCAGCGTTGCACCCAGGTGGCCCATGATGTCCGAGAAATATCGGTTGGATGTGGCATCGGCTATGGCCAGATGGAAGCGCAGGTCTGGTGACACTGCGTCGCCTTGGCCGTGCATTCCAGCTTCAAACGCATCCAGCGCGGCGCGCATTTCGGCCAACTGCGTGTCAGTACGGCGCTGGGCAGCCAGGCCGGCCGACTCGGTCTCCAGGCTGATGCGCAATTCCAGCACTGCCATCACGTCGACGGCCGTGGCAATGTCCGCCGGATCGATGCCAAAGCCCGGCCCTGGCCGATCCAGCACGAAGGTGCCGACGCCGTGCCGCGTCTCGACCAGGGCCGCCGCCTGGAGCCGGGACAGCGCCTCCCGCACGACCGTACGGCTGACGCCGTAGGAACGCATGATTTGCGCCTCGGTGGGCAGTTTGTCTCCTGACTTGAATGCCCGGCTGCGAATCTGGTTCTGGATGCCCTCGACCACGCCGTGCGCCAGGCCGCGCGAACGTCTTTGCGGTCGGACCGAGGCTGCTGGAGATGGCGTCGAAACCTCGGGAATGTCCCCATCGGCCGGCGTTGACAAGCGGGTCATGAGCTCATGATAATGATTTACGTGTTGTATGACAACTGATAACTACGATAAGACGCAATGAGCGAACAACGAATTCAACGCCTGCTGCTTACGGGCGCGGCCGGCGCACTTGGCAAGGTGCTGCGCGAGAGTCTCAGGCCCGGGACTGCAACCCTGCGCCTGTCTGACGTGGCACCCATGGCACCGGCCGGTCCGGGCGAAGAGGTCGTCTGTTGCGACCTCGCCGTCAAGACCGCGGTAGACGAACTTGTGCGGGGCTGCGATGCCATCGTGCACCTTGGCGGGGTATCGGTCGAGCGGCCTTTCGAGGAGATCCTGGAAGCCAACATCAAAGGCGTGTTCCACATCTATGAAGGCGCGCGCCGCCATGGCGTGAGACGGATCGTGTTCGCCAGTTCGAACCACGTGATTGGCTTTCACAGGCAAGGAGAGGTCATTGACGCCGACTGCGTGAAGCGGCCCGACGGCTACTACGGCCTGTCCAAGTCGTACGGTGAAGATCTGTCACGCTTCTACTTCGACCGCTACGGCATCGAAACCGCCTGCGTACGCATTGGCTCATCGTTTCCCGAGCCCAAGGACCGGCGCATGCTGATCACTTGGCTGAGCTACCGTGACCTCACGTCGCTGGTGCGCTGCTGCCTGTTCGCGCCCGCGCTCGGCCACACGATTGTTTATGGCATGTCGGCCAACCGGGATGCATGGTGGGACAACCGCGCCGCGGCGCACCTGGGTTTTGTCCCGCAGGACAGTTCCGAGCCGTTCCGTGCCAAGGTTGAACCCTTTCCGCCGCTGGATCCGTCCGACCCGGCCTCCCGGTTCCAGGGGGGTGGGTTCGTCAAGGCCGGGCCCTTCGAGACGTCATGAGCGCACGCCCGCGAAGCATGCAAGCGGAACTGGTCGTCGACGCACGCAACGCGGTCGGTGAAAGCCCGGTCTGGCTCGCGGCCGAACAGGCGCTCTATTGGGTCGACATCGAGGCAAGGGGGCTGTACCGGTGGGACGCAGGCAGCAATCACATTCGTTGCTGGACCACTCCCGAACGGCCCGGCTGCATCGCACCGCATTCGGGTGGCGGCTGGGTCTGCGCCATGGAGACGGGCTTGTTCTGGTTGATGCCCGGCGAGCGCGGCAACCTGCAAAGTACGCTTTGCGCGGCCGTGGATCACGCGAGGCCGGGCATGCGCTTCAATGACGGCCGCTGCGACCGCCAGGGGCGCCTTGTCGTCGGCACCATGGTGATGGACATGGCCTCGGCTGTGGACGCTGGCGCGCTCTACGGCTGCCAGCGCGAAGGCAAGCTGCGCAAACTGGTGGACGGCCTGGTGGTACCCAACGGGCTGGCCTTCAGCCCCGACGGCA
>JANYAN010000129.1 GCA_025361305.1 Burkholderiales bacterium | reverse complement strand
GCTCGCCCGAGATCACGCCGCCCAGCGCCTTGGCCAGCGCCATGATGCGTTCAACCGCGCCGTAAGCCTGTTGCAGCATGGCGTAATCGTCGGAGTTGACCGGGATGTTGGTGTGCACATTGCCGTCGCCGGCGTGCATGTGCAGGGCGGCCCAGACCCGGCCCTTGAGCACACGCTTGTGGATGGCACTGCACTCGGCCAGGATCGGCGCGAACGCCTCGCCCGAAAAGATATCCTGCAGCGGGCCGCGAATCTGGGTCTTCCAGCTGGCGCGCAGCGTGCGGTCCTGCAACTGGGGAAACAGCGAGTCGACATCGGACAGCCAGCCTTGCCACTGCGCCCGGACGCCGCGCACGCACTCGAGCGCCTGGCTCACCCGGTCTTCGAGCAGCTCGGCCGAAGGGATTTCGCTGGCGTCGTCCTGCTTGCCCAGCGGCAGCTTGCCGTGGTCGAAAAACGATTCGATCTCGTCGGCCAGCTTGATCTTGTTGCGCAGTGACAACTCGATGTTGATCCGTTCGATGCCGTCGGTGTATTCGGCCATCCTCGGCAGCGGGATCACCACGTCCTCGTTGATCTTGAACGCGTTGGTGTGCCTGCTGATCGCCGCCGTGCGCTTTCGGTCGAGCCAGAACTTCTTGCGGGCCTCGGGGCTGACGGCGACAAAGCCTTCGCCGGCACGCGAATTGGCGATGCGCACCACTTCGGAAGTCGCGCGCGCCACCGCATCGGCGTCGTCGCCTGCAATGTCGCCGACCAGCACCATCTTGGGCAGCACGCCTCGCTTCGATTTTGTCGCGTAGCCCACGGCCTTCAGGTATCGGTCGTCCAGGTGTTCCAGGCCTGCCAGCAGGACACCGGATCGCGCCTGTTCGGCGAACATGAAATCCTTGATCTCGACGATGCTGGGCACCGCATCGCGGGCATTGCCGAAAAATTCCAGGCACACGGTACGCGTGTGCCGGGGCATGCGATGCACCACCCAGCGGCCGCTGGTGATGAGCCCGTCGCAGCCTTCCTTCTGAATGCCCGGCAGGCCCGAAAGGAACTTGTCCGTGACGTCCTTGCCCAGGCCCTCCTTGCGAAAACTGCGCCCCGGAATGTCCAGCCGTTCGGTGCGCACCGCTGTCTTGCCATCGGCCTCGAAGTACTTCAATTCGAAGCTGGCCGTCGGCGCGTCATGGATCTTGCCCAGGTTGTGGTCCAACCGGGTGACTTCCAGCCACAGCGCCTGCGGAGTGACCATGCGCCAGGACACCAGGTTGTCCAGGGCAGTGCCCCAGAGCACCGCCTTCTTGCCGCCCGCGTTCATCGCGATATTGCCGCCGATGCAGGAGGCTTCGGCCGATGTCGGGTCCACGGCGAACACGAATCCGGCGCGCTCAGCCGCATCGGCCACCCGCTGCGTCACCACGCCGGCCTCGGTCCACACGGTAGCCACCGGCTGGTCGTGCCCCGGGATCGAAACCAGTTCGACCTCGGTCATCGCCTCCAGCTTCTCCGTGTTGATCACGGCGCTTTTCCACGAAAGCGGGATCGCGCCACCGGTATAGCCGGTGCCGCCGCCACGCGGAATGATTGTCAGGCCCAGTTCGATGCAGCCCTTGACCAGGCCGGCCATCTCTGACTCTGTGTCGGGCGTCAGAACCACGAACGGGTATTCGACCCGCCAGTCGGTGGCGTCCGTCACGTGCGAAACCCGCGACAGGCCATCGAACTTGATATTGTCCTTGGCCGTGCAGCGGCGCAGCGTGCGCTCAGTGCGACGGCGCAAACCGGCGGCCTCGGCGAAGCTGGCGTCAAACGCGCTCACGGCCGCCGACGCCGCCTGAAGCAGTTCCTCGACCAGCGCATCGCGCCCGGAATCGGTGGCCTGATTGCGCCTCTTGCCGACCTCGTCCAGGCGATGGTGCAGGGCGTCGACAAGCTGGCGACGGCGCCTGGGGTTGTCCAGCAGATCGTCCTGCAGGTACGGATTGCGCTGGACGACCCAGATATCGCCCAGAACCTCGTACAGCATGCGGGCCGAACGGCCGGTGCGGCGTTCCTCGCGCAGGCGATTGAGCACGTCCCAGGCGCGCGAACCGAGCAACCGGATCACGATTTCCCGGTCGGAGAACGAGGTGTAGTTGTAGGGGATCTCGCGCAGGCGCGGCGCATCGCCGTCGACCGCGGCCAGCAATTCGTTGAGCTTAATGGGGGCGTTCATCGTTGTCGCAATCTGAACCAGACGACTGCCAGGCGGCCGAGGGGGGATGTTACCGCAGTGCAGCATTCAGGGCCGGTGGCCCGGCGGGCCGGCACTACCCGGCTCATGGAAACCCCGCTTGTGGTCAATTCTTGAGCCCGGTTAAATCCCTGTCATAAAAACTGTCCAGAATCCCGATCTGGTCCATTCAGGAGAATTCATGAAGCTGCAATTCATCGCCGCGGCCCTGGCCGCATCGTTCGTCGTTCCGGCCCAGGCGCAAACCGAAATCCAGTGGTGGCATTCGATGACGGCCGTGAACAACGAAGTGGTCAACGACCTCGCCAAGGATTTCAATGCGAGCCAGAAGGATTTCAAGGTCGTACCCGTGTACAAGGGCTCCTATGCCGAGTCGCTCACCGCCGGCGTCGCCGCATTCCGCGCCGGCAATGCGCCGAACATCCTTCAGGTGTTCGAGGTGGGCACCGCCACGATGATGGCGAGCAAGGGCGCCATCGTGCCGGTCTACAAGGTCATGGCCGACGCCGGCAAGAAGTTCGACCCGAAAGTCTACGTTCCGGCCGTGGCCAGCTATTACACCGCCCCGAACGGCCAGATGCTGAGCTTCCCTTTCAACAGCTCGACCACGGTCTTCTACATCAACAAGGATGCCTTCGAAAAGGCCGGCATCGACGCTTCCAAGCCGCCGACGACGTGGCCTGAAGTAGCACTTGCCGCCGCCAAGCTCAAGGCGAGCGGCCACAGGTGCCCGCTGACGATCGCATGGCAGGGGTGGACCCAGATGGAGAGCTTCTCCACCTGGCACAACACGCTGCTGGCGACCAAGCGCAACGGCCTGGACGGCGCGGACGCCCGGCTGGTGTCCAATTCGCCGCTGCACGTGCGCCACATCGAGAATCTGGCGAACATGGCCAAGCAGGGGCTGTTCGTCTACAAGGGCCGGGAGAACGCCCCGGAGGGCACTTTCGTCTCCGGTGAGTGCGCCATGATCACCACGTCATCCGGTTTTTACGGAAACGTCGCCAAGAATGCCAAGTTCAAGTACGCGGTTGCGACCCTCCCGTACTACCCCGACGTGCCCGGCGCGCCGCAGAACACCGTGATCGGCGGCGCAAGCCTGTGGGTCATGGCCGGCAAGAAGCCGGAAGAATACAAGGGCGTCGCCGCATTCTTCGACTACCTCTCGCGGCCGGAGGTGCAATCGGCAACGCACAAGCGCACCGGCTATCTGCCGATCACGCTGGCGGCCTACAAGGTGACCGAGGACTCGGGCTTCTACAAGCAGAACCCCGGCACCGACACCGCGGTGAACCAGATGATCCGCAAGACGACGGACAAGTCACGCGGCATTCGCCTGGGCAACTACCTCCAGATCCGCACGATCGAGGACGAGGAACTTGAGCAGGTCTGGGCCGGCAAGAAGACGGCCCAGGAGGCGCTCGATTCCATCGTCAAGCGCGGCAACGAGTTGCTGGAGCGCTTCGAGAAAGCCAACAAGGGCTGAGCGGCGGCCCGCGGGCCCGGGTTTCCCGGTTGCGCCCGGGAAATCCCTAGGTCCCGTCCGTGAGAAACTCGGCGACATGGAGAAGAGGGTCACTTTCAAGTCGCCGTGGCTTCCATGGGTGCTGTTGGCGCCCCAGGTGGCGGTCATCACCGCTTTCTTTTTCTGGCCTGCGGCGCAAACGCTGATCCAGTCGTTCCAGCAGCAGGACGCCTTCGGCACCTCCGTGCAATGGACGGGGCTGGAAAACTTCCGGAACCTTTTCAACGACGAGACCTATCTCGAGTCTTTCAAGAGCACGGCGGTGTTCTCGCTGCTGGTCGCCTTTTTCGGCATCTCGCTCTCACTGGGCCTGGCGTACTTCGCCGATCGTGTCGTGCGCGGCGCGCTCCTGTACCGCACGCTCATGATCTGGCCCTATGCCGTCGCGCCCGCCGTGGCCGGCGTGGTGTGGCTCTTCATGTTCTCGCCCAGCATCGGCGTGATCGCTTACTGGCTGCGCATCGGCGGCTTCGTCTGGGACCCGCTTCTGAACGGCAACCACGCCATGGCACTCATCGTGATGGCCGCGGTGTGGAAGCAGATCTCCTACAATTTCCTTTTCTTCGTCGCCGGACTGCAGAGCATCCCACGCTCGCTGATCGAAGCCGCCGCGATCGATGGCGCCGGCGCCTGGAGGCGGTTCTGGACGATCCAGTTTCCGCTCCTGTCGCCCACGACCTTCTTCCTGTTGGTGATCAACGTGGTCTATGCCTTCTTCGACACCTTCGGCATCGTGGACGCGGCCACGCATGGCGGGCCGGGCAAGGACACGTCCATTCTGGTTTACAAGGTTTACTTCGATGGATTCAAGGCGCTCGACCTTGGCGGGTCCGCCGCGCAGTCGTCCATATTGATGGCGATCGTCATCGTGCTCACCGTGATCCAGTTCCGGTTCGTCGAGAAGAAGGTGAATTACTGATGGTCGAGCGCAACCGGTTCCTCACGGTGTTGTCGCACCTGATCATGATCGTGGGCGTGCTCGTCGTCGCCTTCCCGGTCTACCTGACCTTCGTGGCGTCAACGCACACCACGCAGGAAGTGGTGCAGGTGCCGATGCCCCTGCTTCCAGGCAGCAGCACGTTTGAGAATTACCGGGCCGCGTTACTCGGCGAGGGCACAGGGGGCGCCTCACACGCACCAGTTGCCCGCATGATGACCGTGAGCCTCATCATGGCGCTGTCAATCGCCATCGGCAAAATCGCCATTTCACTGCTGTCCGCCTTCGCGATCGTCTACTTCCGCTTTCCGTTCCGCATGGCCTTCTTCTGGGGCATCTTCATCACGCTGATGCTGCCGGTAGAGGTCCGCATCCTGCCGACCTACAAGGTCGTGTCGGACTTCGGGATGCTCAACAGTTACGCCGGCCTCACGATCCCGCTGATCGCCTCGGCCACCGCCACGTTCCTCTACCGGCAATTCTTCCTCACGGTGCCCGATGAACTGGCGGAAGCGGCGCGCATGGATGGCGCCGGGCCGCTGCGCTTCTTCATCGATGTGCTGCTGCCCCTTTCGGCCACCAGCACCGCAGCCCTATTCGTGATCCAGTTCATCTACGGCTGGAACCAATACCTTTGGCCGCTGCTGGTCACCACCGAGGAGCGCATGTACCCTGTGGTGATGGGCATCCGGCAGATGATCTCATCGGGCGGCGATGCGCAGGTCGAATGGAATATCGTCATGGCCACCGCGGTGCTGGCAATGATCCCTCCGGCACTGGTCGTGATGCTGATGCAAAGGTGGTTCGTCAAGGGCCTGGTGGATACCGAAAAGTAACCGAGGAAGGAATTCAGGACAACATGGCCGCCATCACTCTTCGGGACGTCGTCAAGCGTTATGGCAAGGGCCGCACCGCGCTTGAAGTCATTCATGGCGTCAACGCGCAGATCTCGCATGGCGAATTCGTCGTGATCGTCGGCCCCTCGGGTTGCGGCAAGTCCACACTCCTGCGCATGGTCGCCGGTCTGGAGGAGATCACCGGCGGCGAGATCGAAATTGGCGGGAAGGTGGTCAACGACCTCGAGCCGGCGGACCGGGACATTGCCATGGTGTTCCAGAACTACGCCCTGTATCCGCATATGTCTGTCTTCGCCAACATGGCCTACGGATTGAAGATCCGCAAGATGCCGACCGCCGAAATCAAGGAGCGCGTGGAGAAGGCCGCCGCGATCCTTGAACTGGGGCACCTGCTGGAGCGCACACCGCGCCAGCTGTCCGGCGGCCAGCGCCAGCGCGTCGCGATGGGCCGCGCCATCGTGCGCCAGCCGCAAGTCTTCCTGTTCGACGAACCGCTGTCCAACCTGGACGCCAAGCTGCGCGCCCAGACCCGGCTCGAAATCCAGAAACTGCACCGCGAACTGGGCATCACGTCCCTCTTCGTCACGCATGACCAGGTCGAGGCAATGACGCTGGCCCAGCGCATGATCGTGATGAACGCAGGCGTCATGGAGCAATTCGGCACGCCCGAAGAAGTCTATGCACGGCCAGCCACCACCTTCGTCGCCAGCTTCATCGGCTCACCCCCGATGAACCTGATCAAGAACGCCCCCGGCGGCAAGGCCGGCACCATCCTGGGCGTGCGGCCCGAACACCTCGATATCACGTCCGAAGGCTGGGCCCTGGAGGTGTACACCTCCGAGATGCTGGGCGCCGAAAGGCTGATCTACGGCAAGCTCGGCGACGAACTGATCATCGTGCGCACGGACGAAAACCACA
>JANYAN010000128.1 GCA_025361305.1 Burkholderiales bacterium | reverse complement strand
CCGCAGGCGCGCGAGGACGCGCAGGCCTTCATGCGTCGCGTGGCGACCCTCGAGATCGAGTGCTGCGCGCATTGCAAGCTCGGGCGCTGGCGCGTGGTCGAGCAACGCGGCGCCGACCGCGCGGCCATTGCAGCGCCCACGATTGAACGGCTTGGCCGCACACACGGGCCCGAGCCCGCGTGCGCGGGCCTCGTCGCAATGCGAGACCGCATGGCGCATCGGTGCGCGCGCATCAGCCGCGAGTCGCCTTCGTCACCGGAAGCGATGTCGACGCCGCGCCGCCGTCTGATGCAGCGTGCGTTGGCGTTGCCCGCAGTCGGCGCTGAAACTTACACTGCCCATGCCTGCGCCATAACGGCGGTTCAGTTCAACACGGTTTATCTGGCGCTGCGTGGCGTTGCGTCGCCTTTGACTCTGGCCGGCCGGGCGCCAGATAAACGCTATTCGTTCGGCAGACGAGACATCCCAGGAGACCTGAGGCGAATGGCCATCTATACCCCTCGCGGCCTGAAAGTCCGCATCGCAGTACCCTACGCCTTCGGTCTCATGGCTCGGCTTTCCCCCAAGGTCAGCCCCTTCCGCGTTCTGAAGACCACCGAGGGTCTCGAGAGCATCCCCGGGCTGCTCGCCTTCATCGCCGGTCTGTTCGCGTTCTCAATGGCCCTGCCGCCGATACAGGTGGGACTCCTCGTGTGCGGTGCGCAACTCTTGGGGGTCTTGATCAACCTGTTCGGCTTCTACGTAATTCCCGGCCTCGTTTCGCTGGCAACCGTCTTCAGCTACGTCGCCGGCTACGGGATCCTCTTGGCGACGGCAAGCCTGGTCGGGTTCTTCACGGTAGGGTGGCAAGGAGTGTTGGCCTTTTTCATCGGGAAGTCGGCGGCGGGGCTTGCCTCAATCCTACTTGGGTTCTGGCAGACCAGCCGCTACCACAGGCTGGTCGGCCATGCCTTCACCGCTTCAGAGGTTCACTTCTTCAATGCGTACAGGCTCCATGCATCGCGGATTGGGGTCACCACGGATATGCACCTCCACGATGACGAAACGCACGAGGATCAGTGGGGGCCGGCGCTTGCCGCCTTCGCGGCAGAGTGGCCCCAAGTTGTTCAGCGATTCACGGGGGATTGAGGACTGAATGGCCATGCTGCCGAACAGGCCGATGCAGCGGACGCGGCTTCGCCGCGCCGCTGATCGGCATGGCGTTGGGCGTCATAAACTGCTACCTCATGCCAAGTCCACAGACGCACTACCACAACCTGAAGGTTGCACCGAATGCACCTACAGAAGTCATTCGTGCCGCCTACCGTGCCCTTGCCCAGAAGCATCACCCTGACTTAAATCCGACCGCCGATACTGCTCGGGTGATGCAGCTACTGAACGAAGCTTGGGCAGTTCTCGGTGATCCGAAGCGCAGAGCAGAGCACGACGCGTGGATCGCGGAGCAAGAAGGCAAATCCAGTCATCGTGACCAGACGGCCCCGCCGCCCACGGGCGCAGGGACAACGTACACCTATACCTACACGAAGCCATCGCATTCCTGGGCAAAGGGTACACAACGCAAAGCCGCGCCGTCGCCCGATGTCGGCCAGAAAAGAGCTGCGTCCACCGCAAGTCCGATCGAGCAGCACAGCGCAGAGCACAGGAAGTCGCCACATCGGAATCCGCTTGTCCGTCTCAATGTTTGGCTGGGCACAGCCAATGGAAGAACGTACGCTATCGCGACAGGCGTAGGCCTTGTCTTCATCGTTTGGCTACTTCCCGGGGTCGTTGACCGGATTGAACGCTCGAAAGGCTCCCGCAGTCCGCCACCTCAACAGCAGCAAAGTGCGACTCCACCGCCGGAACGCCTCGCGGAAGCTACCGCATCGCCTCCGACGAGTAAGGGCCCCTCAACCTACACCGAATTCACCGGAAAGCTTGACAGCCCGCCGCCAGCTCCGGCGCATACTGGCACTTCAACCGGTACTCCGACACCAACCTCCAAAACACGAACCGCCTCGCGCGCGGGGCGGGAAAGCGGTGGCTGGGGCGCCAACGAACAACAGGTAAGCGCCGTTTCGCGCGCAGGGCGAGAGCAACCCTCATCAGGTGACGCTGAATCGCTTGCCGTCCGATGGTCGCCGAACGGAAAGCCCTGGCCAGCGAGCGCCGGCTACTTGAAGGGCATGCTAGTTCGCGCCAGCGGCGGCCTTTCAAAGCTAACTATCGACAATACGAATGGTGGCTCTGACGTTTATGTCAAGCTTTGCAATTACAGCCCTGAAAAATGCGACGGGCTCCGACACGTATTTATTCCACAAGGCTCGTCGTTCACAATGAATTCCGTTGCACTTGGTACTTACGATATTCGATACCGGAGCTTGAAGTCCGGTCAGATGGCGAAATCCGAGTCGATGGCAATTCGACAAGCAGAGGAAGAAACTGGCACGCGCTATTCTGTAATGCGATTGACGCTGTACACGGTGCACGATGGAAACACGCACTTCACACCACTATCCGAAGAGAAATTTTAGTCCGTTCTTGGAGATCGATTCCAACGAAGACAATGGACA
>JANYAN010000177.1 GCA_025361305.1 Burkholderiales bacterium | reverse complement strand
GTGCGAACGGAATGTCCTCGCGCTCCAGCAGCCGCACCCAATCGTCGCGGTCGCGGGTGCGGAAGATATCGTTGAGCTCGAAGGCGAGCGCTTCATAGTGCCGGATGCGGTCGGCCCGGGTGGCATAGCGCGCAATCCAGTCCGGTCGCTCGATGACGCGGCACAGGCCGTGCCAGAACTTGTCGGGCGATGACATGTGCAGCCCGATGCGCTTGCCATCCCGGCAGGTCAGGTTGTAGGACTGCGAGCCGGCCCCGCGCTGGTAGATCGGGACCGGCCCACCGAGCGCGAAGAAATGCGCCAGCGGTTCAGTCGCCAGGCCGATGGTGGCCTCCAGCAGGTTGACCTCGACCAGGTGCCCCTGGCCGGACTGGCCACGCTCGTGCAGCGCGGCCAGGATGCCGAGCGCTGCATAGTGGCTGGTGATCGGATCGGTAATGGCCGGGCCCACCACGCGCGGATCGTCGTCCCGGCGATGGCGGCTCATCCAGCCAGACAGCGCCTGGCCCACGTTGTCGTAGGCCGGCCGGCCGGCGTAGGGGCCGTCCCGGCCAAAGCCGGTGATGGCGCAGTAGACCAGCCGTGGGTTGACCTCACGCAGGGCTTCGTAGCCCAGACCCATGCCCTCGGCCACGCCCGGACGGTTGTTGATGACCAGCGCGTCCGCGGTGCGCACCAATGCCTTGAAGGCCTGCAGGCCATCAGGCCGGGTGTAGTCCAGCGTCACCGAACGCTTGTCGCGGTTGTGGCCCCGGAACTGCGGGCTGTAAAGGTCCCCCCAGGAAGGCGCGGAACGGATCTCCCTGCCCCGGGCGCTCGACCTTGATCACATCGGCCCCCAGTTCGGCCAACAGCATCGAGGCGTAAGGCCCGGTGATGAACATGCCCAGGTCGAGGATCCGCACGCCCTTCAGCAACCTCATGGCATTGATCCCCCGTTGCTGGTCTGTGCTTCGGGCCGCAGTGCGAGCGTCATGACATCTGCCTATCCAAGCGCTCCTTGGACTCGATCAGTTCGCTGAGCATGTCGTGGAAGACTTGGCGCACGCTCAGCTCCTCCGTCATGTCGCCGACGATCTGGCCAACCGCCGTCGTCAGCCCAGCCGTGATGCGTGCACGGTTCACCCGCGGTACACCATAGCCCCACCACAGGATGGCTTGCAGAGGTGGCGGAAGTGTTGCGGGCGCTCCGGGCCTTGCCATGGCGTCGGTATACACATTGCGCAGTGTGCGGCATTGCTTGCCCGTCACGCTCTTGGTCAGCACCGCGTCCTCGGAGGGCGCGGCGAAGAGCTTTGCCTTGAGCTCGGGCAGCACGTCGCTTTGTGCTGTGGGCAGCCATACCGACCCGCACCACACACCCTCGCAACCCAGTGCCAGCGCGGCCGCGACCTGGCGCCCGCGCCCGACACCGCCGGCCCCCAGCACTGGCAGCGGAGCCACGGCATCGACGATGCGTGGCCACAACACCATGGAAGTGATGTTGCCGGTGTGGCCGCCGGCCTCGGTGCCTACGGCAATCACGAAGTCGCAGCCGGCATCCTTGTGTTTGAGCGCGTGCTTTGGCGCACCGGCCAGTGCGGCCACCTTGATGCCACGGGCATGGGCACGGTCCACGATCTCCTTGCCGGGCGTGCCCAACGCACTGACGAAGACGCTGATCGGATGCTGGAAGGCAATCTCGATGATGTCGCGCGTGTCGTTGGGAATGAAGCTGACCGATTGCACGGCCTCGCGCGACATCGCAGCCACGTCCGCCTCGGGCAGGCGCCCGACACCGGCCTCGTCCAGCACCTTGTTCAGGTAGGCATGCTCACCTGGGTGCATGGCCTGGGTGTCGAACTTCTGCTCGCCCTCCAGGTTCTCAAACGAGCTGGGCATCAGAACGTCAATACCGTAAGGCCTGCCGCCAATGTGCGCATCGATCCATTTCAATTCCTCGCGCAATTTCTGAGGCGTCAGGCGCGAGGTGCCCAGTACGCCCAGGCCACCAGCCTTGGACACTTCGACCAGCACGTCGCGGCAGTGCGTGAAAGCGAAGATCGGCGCCTCGATGCCGAACATCTCACACATGCGGTTGTTCATCCGGATCTCCTTGTCATTGTCTGTCGGCCATGCCAGTCAATTGCTGGTTCGGCCCTTTTGCTCGAGAAATTCCTTGATCGCCCGAGCCGCCGAACTCCCCATCATTTCCTTGCCCAGCGTTTCCAGCAACCCGAGATTGCGTCGGAACACCTCGGCACCCTGAACGGCACGGGCAGCACGCTTGCCGATCGCCAACGCACGGGCACGGGCGGCGTAATGGGCCACCCGCCGGACCGCCGCGGACTCAAAGGACGCGCTGGGCAGGATCTCCGACACGAATCCCATGGCCTGGGCCTGCTCCGCGTTCAGGATACGGCCGCTGCCGCACAGCTGCTGCGCCTGCGCATTGGAAATGCGACCCAGCAACACGGCATGCATCAGGACCGGGTAGAGCTTCAACTGGATCTCCGGAAAGCCGAATGCCAAATCGTCGGCCGCGAGCGTATGGTCGGCCAGTGTGACCAGCAGGCTGCCCGCACCCAATGCCTTGCCACGGGCCAGCACCAGCACCGGGAGGGCCAGGTCGTGCAGCGCATGGATCAGCGCGTCAAGACCCTCCTCCTGCGCGGCAAGGCCGGCATCGCCACTGGAGAACTCGACCAGGTCCGCACCGGCGCAGAAATTGCGCGCACCTGGCGCCGAGATGGCCAGCAGCGTGTTGCCTGCGGCAGCGGCCCCAAGGGCCGCTGCCGCGATGTCTTTCATCATGGCCGAGGTCAGCGCATTCTGCTTGTCGGGCCGCATCAGGTGCACATGGCGCACTCCGGACTCATCGGAAAACTGGATCAGCGCGGGTTCGTTCGGGCTCGGTGCCATGTTGCCATCCATTCAGGCGCTGGTGGCCAGCTGCGCCTGCGCCATCTCGCGCAGTTTGCCACGCTGGATCTTGACCCCGTTGGGGCCTTCGGTCACGGGGAACTCGCTGATCGACCACACTCGCACCGGCACCTTGAACGGCGCCAGGCGCTCAGCGGCCCAGGCGACCACCTTTGCCTCGGCCGGCGCACCAAACGGTGCAGGAATGATGAAGGCCGCACAGCGGTACGTCCCTTCCACCTGCACCCCCACGACCTGGGCTTCGGCCACGCCCGGCAGTGCCTTGAGGACCTCTTCGATCTCTACCGGGCTCACCAGGAAACCACCCAGGCGCAGGCTGTCGCCCTGGCGCGACTCATAGGCAAAGGAACCGTCCGCGAACTGGCGCGCGATGTCTCCGGTGCGGAAGTAATCATCGGGCGTCATCGCCTCCCGCGTGGCTTCATCGTTGTCGAAATAGCCGACAAAACCGGTGACGGACCTGATCTCCAGGGCGCCGCTGTGCCCCGGCCCGAGGATGGCGCCACTGTCCGGATCGCGGATGCGCACTGCGTCGCTCGCCCCCGAGATCGGCCAGCCCGGAGCCTGCACCATTTCCTGCATCGGCCGGTCGCAGCGGGGCAGCGCGAACATACCCTGCATCTCGCTCGAGCCGTACGTGATGGGCAGCAGCGGAATGCGCCGTGCCGCAGCCGCCTGGGCAAACGGCACGAAGCTGGCCGAGTCGTTGAGCGAAATGTAGTGCAGGCGCCGCGCCGCCGGAAAAGGATCATGCCCGGGTACCTGGTCGATGATGCCGCGAAACATGACGTCCAGGCCGAAAACATGGGTGATGCCCTGCTGCTGCATGGTGTGGGCCGCGGCGGCAGCGTCGAACATGTCCATCGCATGGACGATCGCGCCGCCAGCCATAGCGCCCAATACCGGATTGAGACCACCGACGCCGCAAAAGGGCGCCACCGCCAGCAGGCTGGCGCCCGGCGCATCCAGCCCGGCGACACGCGCCAGCTGCTGGTTGTGCAGGGTCAGCCGCCACTGTGTGTGCATTGCCAGCTTGGGCCCACGGGTCGTGCCCGAGGTCGAGATCATCAGTACCACGGCCTCGGGATCCGAGCCATCCTCTACGTCGGCCTCCGGCCGGCTGTCCGGCTCGAAGGCCACGGCGGGCCGGCCCAGGATCCAGTCCGGCGTGGAGGCATCGGCGTCGACCACCGCCACACACACCAATGCCGGCGCGCAGGCCGGATTGGCGTCGCGCAGCACCAGGGGGAAATCGATCTTTCCGAAGTTGAGCTGCAGCACCAGCATCTTCGCGCCCGAGCGCTGCAGGATGTGCTCCAGCTCGGCGGCGCGGTAGCGGGTGTTGACGGCAACCATCGAGGCACCCACGCGCGCCAGCGCGAACAGCAGTGCCAGCCACTCGACGCGGTTTACCAGCCACACGGCCACGCGGTCACCAGGGCCGATGCCCTGCCCGCGCAGCCAGCTCGCGCTGCGCAGGCACAACGCGTCGAACTCGCCCCACGAAACAGCGCACCCACGATCGACCAGCATCGTTTCGCCGGGACGATCCGTCACGAAAGGCCGGATCAGAGCGGAAAGCGCAAGTTTCGGGGGCATGTCAGTAAAGCTCCATCAGCTTGCTGTTGTCGCTCAGTTCGCCAGGCAGTGCCTCGCGGATGATGGCACCGGACTTCATCACAATCACGCGGTCCGAAATCTTCAGCGCCTCTTTGACGTTCTGCTCCACCAGCAGGATGGACATGCCGGTCTTGCGCTGCAGTTCGCGGATCGGGCGCAGCAGGTCCTGGAAGAGCTTGGGAGCCAGCCCGATCGACGGCTCATCCATCAGCAGGCAACGCGGACGGCTGAGCAGCGTACGGCCGATCGACACCATCTGCTGCTG
>JANYAN010000125.1 GCA_025361305.1 Burkholderiales bacterium | reverse complement strand
GCTGGATGAGGGCGTGATAGTGGAAATCGTTCGCCCCGGCACGGGTGACCCAGTCCCCGTGGGCGAGGTGGGCGAGGTGGTGGTGACCTCCCTGAATCCCGCTTACCCGCTGATTCGCTTCGGCACCGGGGACCTGTCGGCCGTGCTGCCCGGCTCCTGCCCGAGCGGGCGGACCAACACACGTATCAAGGGCTGGATGGGGCGCGCTGACCAGACCACCAAGATTCGCGGAATGTTCGTGCATCCCGCCCAGGTGGCCGACATCACGCGGCGCTTCCCGGAAGTGCTCAAGGCGCGCCTGGTGGTCAGCGGCGAAATGGCCAATGACGTCATGACACTCAAGGTCGAAGCCGCCTCGGCGCCTCAGGGCCTGGATGCGCGGATTGGCGAAGCAATCCGCGACGTGACCAAGCTGCGCGGCGATGTGCAACTGCTGGAACCCGGCAGCCTGCCCAACGACGGCAAGGTCATCGAGGACGCGCGCAGCTACAAATAGCACCGCACGGAGCGGGGCGAACCTGCTGTGCCTACGTAGTTCCCGCTACGGGGGGCACCTCAAGGCCCTCTAACATTTGGCCTCCGAATCCAGGAGCCCGAGATGAACAGACATTTGCTGCGCACCGTGCCGATGGCCGTGCTCGCCACCTTTACATTTGGCGCCCACGCGGCCGACTTCCCCAAGGACCATCCCATCACGTTAGTCGTTCCGTTCGCCGCCGGCGGGCCGACCGACCGCGTGGCCCGCGATTTGGCCGAGGCGATGCGCAAACCCCTGGGCGGCGCCACCATCCTGGTCGACAACGCGGCAGGCGCGGGGGGTTCGATTGGCGCCAACAAGGTGGCCAAGTCCAATCCGGATGGTTACACGCTGCTGGTGCATCACATCGGCATGGCAACCATGCCCACCCTGGTGCGCAACATCCCGTTCAAGGTAGAGAGCGACTTCGAGTACCTGGGCATGATCAACGATGTGCCCATGACCATCATCGGCAAGCCGACGCTGCCGGGCAGCACCTTCAAGGATCTCACGGCCTGGATCGGCAAGAACAAGGGCCAGATCAACCTGGCCAATGCCGGTGTGGGCTCGGCCTCGCACTTGTGCGGTCTGCTGTTTCAGACAGCGCTCAAGACCGACATGACGGCCGTCCCCTACAAGGGGACGGGACCGGCCATGACCGACCTGATCGGCGGCCAGGTCGATTTGATGTGCGACCAGACCACCAACACATCGGTCCAGATCGAGGCCGGCAAGGTCAAGGCGTTTGCCGTGACAACGGCCAAGCGCTTGACCACCCCCGCATTGAAAGATCTGCCGACGCTGCAGGAATCGGGTTTGAAGAATTTCCAGGTCACGATCTGGCACGGGCTGTATGCGCCGAAGGGCACGCCGGTCGACATCCAGAAGAAGCTCAATGATGCTCTCAAGGTTGCCCTGAAGGATCCCGACTTCATCAAGCGGCAGGAAGCACTGGGCGCCGTCATCGTCAGCGACAAGCGCTCCGAGCCGGCCGAGCACAGGAAGTTCGTGACGGCCGAGATCGCCAAGTGGAGCCCCATCATCAAGGCCGCCGGGGTGTACGCCGACTGACGGCCTTTGGCTAGACGCCCCAGACGATGTCTTCGCCGGCCTGCCCAGCCCGGCGCAGCATGTCCAGAAATGGCACGGCGCGCTGGCGAAGCGTGACGCCGTCAGCGCGCGGTGGCACCTGGCCACCGGCGCGGGCCTGTTCAGCCAGTGCTTGCGGATCGGCTTCTTCGCGGGCCACTGCCGCTTCGATGGCCGCAATCGCTGCCGTCATTTGTCCGGGCTGGATGATTCCCGTGGGGCCGGCTTCCTTGCCAATGATTTCCAGTATCCGCCGGCCGTTGGGCTCGAGCATGATCAGGTCGCCGGTGGCCTTGGATTTGAACTTGTAGAGCATCGGGACGCTACCGGTACATGTAGTCACGGTTGAAGGGGTAGCCCGACTGCGCCCCCTTGAGCGAGCCCGACTGCATTTGCCCGTTTGGCCGGGCCGCCAGGATCTGGTGCAACGAGATCCAGCCGTGTTCGAAACACATGGCACTGCCGGCCAGATAGAGCCGGTAGGCACGCAGGATCTTCTGGCCAACCTCCGGGCCCGGGCCGGTGGCCGCCAGCGCCCGCTGCGCCTCTTCCAGCCTCGACTCCAGCCCGTCCGACCACGCCCACAGTGTACGCGCGTAGTGTGGGCGCAGGTTCTCCGTATCCACCATCTCGAGGCCAGCCAGCGCCATTTCGCGCAGCACATGGCTCACGTGAAGGAGTTCGCCACCCGGAAAGATGTACTTCTCGATGAAATCGCCCATGCCGGCGCCGAGCTGGCCCGGATGGGTGCTGCCCGAAGTGATGCCGTGGTTCATCACCAACCCGCCGGGCCGCAACAGGCGCCGTATCTTGCCGAAATACGCTGCCATGTTCGCCTGCCCTACATGCTCGAACATACCTACCGAGGCGATCTTGTCGAAAGGCGGCACGTCGTCTGCGAGCTCGCGGTAGTCGCGCAGCTCGATCCTCACCCGCCCTTTCAGGCCCTTGCTGTGGATCAGTTGCTGAACATAGGCATGCTGATTTTTCGACAGCGTGATGCCAGTGGCATCGACGCCGTAGTGGTCGGCCGCCCAGATCAGCAAGCCACCCCAGCCTGCGCCGATGTCCAGGAAACGCTCCCCTGGCCGCAGCATCAGCTTGCGGCAGATATGGTCGAGCTTGCCCTCCTGGGCCTGGGCCAGCGACATACCGGCATCGCGGTAGTACGCGCAGGAATAGACTCGCCGCGGGTCCAGCCACAACGCATAGAAGTCGTCGGAAACGTCATAGTGGAACTGCACCTGCCGTGCGTCCTTGAGCGGCGAATGCACCCCGAGCGACCGGGCCCTGCGCCGCACCCGGCGCCACCATGCCCGCTCACCCTCGACCGGGCTGCCCGGCAACAGGCGTGCCGCCACCGCCATCAGGTCGCGCATCCGGCCATGCAGCAGAACCCGGCTTTCGACAAAATCCTCGGCCATGCGGCCGATCTGGCCAGTAGCCATCCGAGCCAGGCCCGACCAAGTCTTGAACGACAGAGTAACAGCGGCGGCGGGGGGCCCCACGCGTCGGCCGGCAGGCAATTCCACGGCCACCGGCACCGGCGAACCAGCCAGTCGGGATTCGACTTTCCGGATCAATGCGTCCATGGGCAAATTCTTGCCATTGCCGGGGCTGCGCGTCAAGTCGTGGCCCGACCACGGTTACAAAGTCAACGCCAGGCAGCAGTGGGCTAGCCCTGTTGACACCCGTTTGTTTAAGCCTAAACTATTTACACCCTACAGAACCCTATGGACCTTTCGATGGATCTGGAAGCGCGCATACACAGCGAGCACCCCGAGGCCTTGCGCCTGTGGCTGCGCCTGCTCACTTGCACCCAGATTGTGGAGAAGCAGGTCCGTAGCCAATTGCGCGAGCGCTTCGACACCACGCTGCCGCGCTTCGACCTCATGGCCCAGCTCGAACGCGCCCCTGACGGCCTGAAGATGAACGAGCTGTCGCGCCGGATGATGGTCACCGGCGGCAACGTGACGGGCATCACCGACCAGCTTGTCGCCGAGGGCCTGGTGGACCGCGTCGACGTCCAGGGCGACCGCCGCGCGTACCGGGTGCGCCTGACGGGCAAGGGGCGCAAGCTGTTCCACGACATGGCGCGCGAGCACGAAGAGTGGGTCGTGGGCGCCTTTGCCGGCCTGAGTAACCGGGACGTCGCCACCTTGCACCGCTTGCTGGGCAAGGTCAAGGATTACGCCCGCTCACATGCGGCCGCCGCGTCATGAGCGGCTCTGCACAGACCGACCGCTTTGTGCACGACCGTCTGCCGCCGCCGGCGCTGCGGCCCCAGTTGCGTTACGACCTGCCCGAACTTGAGTTTCCCGATCGCCTCAACCTGGTGGAAGAACTGCTGGACAAGGCAACCTTCAGGGGCTTTTCCCATCGCCCGATGCTGCGCTCCAACCGCATCACCCTCAGCTACGGCGACGTTCGCGAGCGGGTCGACCGGATTGCGCGGGTGCTGACCGAAGACCTGGCATTGATCGCGGGAAACCGCGTGCTTTTGCGCGGGGGCAACTCGATCGGCATGGCCCTGGCCTGGCTGGCCGTGGTCAAGGCCGGGCTGGTTGCCGTGGCCACAATGCCGCTGCTGCGCGCGCGCGAGCTGGCCGACATCATCGACACGGCACAGCCCTTGGTCGCGTTGTGCGACGCCAAGCTGCTGGACGAGCTGGAACTGGCCCGGCAAGACCGCCCCGTGCTGCGCACGGTGGTTGCCTTCAACGCGATGAACGAGCCTGGCTCGTTGGCCGTGCGCGCTGCGCAGAAAGCGGGCGATTTTCTGCCGTGCCCCACCGCCGCGGACGACATCGCGCTGTTGGCCTTCACGTCGGGTACCACCGGAAAGCCCAAGGCGGCCGTGCATACCCATCGCGATGTGCTCGCGGCCTGCGAGACCTGGCCACGCCATGTGTTGCAAGCAACGCCTGACGACGTCGTGGTGGGCTCACCGCCGTTGGCCTTCACATTCGGCCTGGGCGGCCTGCTGATCTTTCCGATGTGGGCCGGTGCTTCCGTGTTCTTCCCGGACGCGCCCTACACGCCGGAAGCCATGGTGCGAATGATCGGCGAGACCGGCGCCACCATCTGTTACACCGCGCCAACTTTCTATCGCCAGATGGCGCCGTTCGCGCGACAGCACGGCGTTGGCAAGTTGCGTGTCTGCGTGAGCGCCGGGGAGGGTCTGCCCGACGCTACGCGCCAGCTCTGGAAGCAGGCCACCGGCATCGAGATGACCGACGGCATTGGCGCCACGGAAATGTTCCACATCTTCATCTCCTCGGCCGGCAACCAGGTGCGTGCAGGTGCAATCGGCAAAGTGGTGCCTGGCTACACCGCCCGTGTGGTCGATGACGAGGGCGCCGAACTGCCGCGCGGCACGGTGGGCAAGCTGGCGGTGATCGGGCCCACGGGATGCAAATACCTAGATGACCCGCGCCAGGCCAACTATGTGAAGGATGGCTGGAACTACCCGGGCGATGCGTTCGTGCAGGACGCCGATTGTTACTTCTTTTACCAGGCGCGCGCCGACGACATGATCATCACGGCCGGCTACAACGTCGGCGGCCCCGAGGTCGAGGACGCGTTGCTGCGCCACCCCGCGGTGGCGGAATGCGGCGTGATCGGCAAGCCGGATGAGGAGCGCGGGATGATCGTCAAGGCCTTCTGCGTTCTCAAACCGGGACACGAGGGCGACGCGGCCATGGTTCGGACGCTGCAGGATCACGTGAAGGCCACGATCGCACCGTTCAAGTACCCGCGCGAAATCGATTTCGTCGCCGCCCTGCCGCGTACCGAGACCGGCAAGCTGCAGCGGTTCAAGTTGCGGCACTGGCGCTGATAATCAGCCCATGCCCGCCTATTCCTTCGAAGCCCTCGACGCCCAGGGAGAAACCCGTCGCGGCGTGATGGAGGCCGACACAGCCAAGGCCGCGCGCGGCTTGTTGCGGGCGCAAGCGCTGATACCATTGCAGGTGCTGCCGGTGTCCACGGGCAATGCGGCGAACGAGCGCAACTTCGCCTGGGGCGGTGGCCTGTTCTCGCGTCCCGTCTTCAACGCCACGGCATTGGCCATCTGGACCCGTCAGCTGGCCGGCCTCGTGACGTCGGGCCTGCCGCTGGAACGGGCGCTGACAGCGCTGACCGAAGAGGCCGATCGAGAGCCCGAGCGCCACCTGGTCGCTGCCCTGCGCGCCGAAGTCAACGCCGGCTCGCCGTTCGCAAAGGCCCTGGCCCAGTTTCCACGCGAATTCTCGGACATCTTCTGCGCCGTGGTGGGCGCCGGCGAACAAAGCGGCAATCTGGGGCTGGTGCTCGAACGCCTGGCCGACGACCTGGAGGAACGGCAGGCCCTGAAAGCCAAACTGGTGGGCGCCGCGCTTTACCCGGCCATCGTCACGGTCGTGGCCATGGTCATCGTTCTGTTCCTGGTGGCCTATGTGGTGCCGCAGGTAGCAAACGTTTTTGCCGGCAGCAAACACGCGCTGCCCTTCCTTACCGTGGCCATGCTCGGCGTCAGCGCCGGTGTGCGCGACTGGGGCTGGCTGGGCGCCGTCCTGCTGGTTGCCGCCGTCACCGGCCTTCGGCTGGCATTGCGCAACGAAGATTTCCGTGAGCGCTTCGACGCCGCCTGGCTGAACCTGCCCCTGATCGGCCGCCTTGCGCGCGGCTACAACGCGGCGCGCTTCGCCAGCACGCTGGCCATGCTGGCCGGCGCCGGCGTGCCGATCCTCAAGGCGCTGCAGGCCGCCGCCGAAACGCTGGGCAACCGGGCGATGCGGGCGGATGCGCTGGATGCGCTGGTGCTGGTGCGCGAGGGAGCGCCACTGGCCTCGGCCATGTCGCAGAAGAAGCGCTTTCCCGGCCTGTTGAGCATGTTCGCGCGGCTTGGCGAGCAGACCGGCCAATTGCCCGCGATGCTGCAGCGCGCCGCCCGGCAGCTGGGCGCCGAGGTGCAGCGCCGCGCCATGCACATGGCAACCATCCTGGAGCCGGCGCTGATCGTGGCGATGGGGTTGGTGGTGATGCTGATCGTGCTGGCCGTCCTGTTGCCCATCATCCAGTTGAACCAGTGGGTCAAGTGAGCGTGAGCGTGAGCCCCACTGAAATGAAGGCCTCCCTTGACAACAAGCTGGTGGTCGCGATTTCCTCGCGCGCGCTGTTCAACCTTGAAGAGGAAAACCGCATCTTCGAAAGCGGTGACCCCGGCGCCTACATGAACCTGCAGCTTGAACGTCTGGACACACCGGCGCCTCCGGGCATCGCCTTCTCGCTGATCAAGAAGCTGCTGGGGTTCAACGATGCGGCGGCGCAGCGGGTCGAGGTGGTCATCCTCTCGCGCAACGACCCGGTTTCGGGCATGCGGATCTTCCGCTCGGGCCACGCCAACCAGATCAAGCTCGAGCGCGGCGTGTTCACACAGGGCCGGCCGCCGTTTCGCTACTTGCGGCCCCTACGGGCCCACCTGTTCCTCACGGCCAACGCCCAGGACGTGCGCGAAGCGCTGGCTGCGGGATTCCCCGCCGCACGGGTGCTTACCGAATCGGTGCTGGCTGGCAACAACTACCCCAACGAAGTGCGGATCGCGTTCGACGGCGACGCCGTGCTGTTCTCGGACGAAGCCGAGCGGGTGTTCCAGTCGCAGGGGCTGGACGCATTCCAGCGGCATGAATCGAGCAAGGCCACCCTGCCCCTGCCCGAAGGACCGTTCAAGCCCTTGCTGGCCGCGCTGCACCGCCTTCAGCACGCGGGAACGCCCGCCATGCGGGTGCGCACTGCCCTGGTGACGGCCCGCAGCGCTCCGGCGCACGAAAGGGCCATCCGCACGTTGATGGATTGGGATATCCGCGTGGACGAGGCGATGTTCCTCGGTGGCCTGCCCAAGGGCGAGTTCCTGCGCGAGTTCGAGCCCGATTTCTTCTTCGACGACCAGACCGGCCACGTCGACCATGCCTCGCGTCACGTTCCCTCGGGACACGTGGCCAGCGGCATCGCCAATCAGCAACGCTGAACCTCAAGGTACTACGATTGGCCCTCTCTGGAGGTCCTGTCGCATGAAACTGCCCAACCGCCTGTCCCTGGTCACTGGCACGGCCCGCAAGTTCTGGGCGCTGACAACGCCGTATTTCAGCTCCGACCAGAAATGGAAGGCGCGTGCCCTGCTGGCTGCAATCGTCGCGCTGAATCTGGCCTCCGTGTACATGCTGGTGCAGCTGAACGACTGGAATCGCGTGTTCTATGACGCACTGCAGACGCGCGACCAGCCCGTGTTCTGGGCCCAGTTGCTCCGCTTCACGTATCTGGCGCTGGGCTACATCGTCATCGCTGTGTACAAGTTCTACTTCACGCAGTTGCTGGAAGTGCGCTGGCGCGCATGGATGACAGCGCACTACATGCAGCGCTGGTTGGGCGACCGGGCGTTCTATCGGATGGAACTGGCCAGGTTCGCCACGGCGGGGGCCGGACCCGACAATCCCGACCAGCGCATCCAGGAGGACCTCGGGCTGTTCACCACGTACAGCATCTCGCTGTCGATGGGCTTGCTCAACGCCGGGGTGACGCTGGTGAGTTTCATCGGCATCCTGTGGGGCCTGTCCGGAGGCTTTGCATTCAGCATCGGCGGCACCAGCTACGAAATCGCCGGCTTCATGGTCTGGGCCGCGCTGGCCTATTGCCTTGCCGGCAGCATCATCACCCACTACATCGGCCGGCCGCAGATTCCGCTGAACTTCCAGCAACAACGCCTCGAGGCCGACTTCCGCCACCACCTGGTGCGTGTGCGCGAGTACAGCGAGGCAATCGCCCTGGACAAGGGAGAGGCGGTGGAGCGCGGGCATCTGGACCTGCGTTTTTCGCGTGTGCTGGGCAACTACCTTGCGCTGATCAAGGCGCAGAAGAACCTGATCTGGTTCACCACCTTCTTCGGCCAGGCGGCGGTGATATTTCCGTTCCTGGTCGCGGCGCCGCGATTCTTCAGCGGCGCCATCCAGCTGGGCGACCTGATGCAGATCTCCTCGGCGTTCGGCCAGGTGCAGGACTCGCTGGCCTGGTTCATCGAGAACTACAGTTCCCTGGCGTCGTGGCGGGCGACCGCCGATCGCCTGACCGGGTTCGAGGACAGTATTGCCTCGGCCGAGACGACCCCGCAGGCTGGCGTGACGCAAGGCACGGACTCGCTGCAGACGCAGGACCTCGCGCTGGCCCTGCCCACCGGCAAGCTGCTGTTGGCGGGTCTTTCGCTGTCGGTGCGGCCAGGTGACTCGGTGCTGATCGAAGGGCCCTCGGGCAGCGGCAAGTCCACGTTGTTCCGCGCCTTCGCCGGCATCTGGCCCTATGCGCTGGGAAAGGTCAGTGTGCCGCAGGACATGATGTGCATTCCGCAGAACCCGTATTTTCCCGATGGGCGCCTGCGCGACGCGCTGGCGTACCCGGAGCAAGCCAGCCACTATGACGATGCGGCCTTGCGCCAGGCGCTGGAGGACGCCCTGCTGCCTCAGCTGGCCCGGCGGCTGGACGACGAAGATGCCTGGGCCCAGAAACTTTCCGGCGGCGAGCGGCAGCGGCTGGCCCTGGCGCGCGTCTTTCTCAAGAAGCCGCGCTGGGTACTGGCCGACGAGGCCACCAGCGCGCTGGACGAGGCCACCGAGAAACCCCTCTACGAACGGCTGGCGACTTTGGTCAGGAGCGGTGGCGGCGCGCTCGTTTCGATTGCGCACCGGCCGGCACTGGAGCCGTTCCATCAGCGCCGCTGGCAGCTGAGCAAGCTGCCCGAGGGCAGTGGCGCCGCCTTCCAGCTCAGCGCATCGTGAGGCTCTAGATGCGCCGCGCGCGCGCCTCGCGCCGGGCAATCCAGATGGTGGAAGCGCAGATCACCACGCCCCCGGCCAGAGTCGACTGGCTGGGCCGGTCGGCGAAGACCAGCCAGCCCAGCAGGCTGGCCCAAATCAGGTCAAGAAATTTCACCGACTGGGTTGACGAGATGTCGGCGACGGTGAAAGAGCGCGTCATGCAATAGTGGCCCACGCTGCCCAGGACGCCGCACAGCAGGAAGGTGAAGCATTGCAGCATGTCGGGCGACTGCCAGTGCAGCACGGCCAGCGGCAAGCTGAACAGCGCCACCGTGATCGTCTGCCACACGACGATCACGGCAGGCCGCTCGTATCGGGTCAGCCCCTTGGTGATCAGGAAGGACGCGGCAAATAGCGGCGCCGAACCGAGCATCAGCAAGGCGTATCCGCCGCCGACAGCCGCGAGCTTGGGTGCCACGACGATGATGACACCGCCAAAGCCGATGAGCGCGGCCAGCCAGCGGTCCCAGCGCATCGGCTCGCGAAACACAAGCGCGGCGCCCAGCATGATGAAGATCGGGGTGGTGAAGCCGATGGCCGTCGTGTCGGCCAGGGTGACGTGCGGCATGGCCGCGAACCACAGGCCCAGGCCGAAGGTGTGAACCGCGCCGCGCGTGAACTGCCCGCCAATGTGGCGCGGAAAGTAGGGCCGCACGCCCGCCCGCAGCACCAGCGGCAGCAGCACGATCAGGCCCGCGGCATAGCGCAGGAACTGGGTTTCGAACGGGTCGAGTTGAAGCGTCAATCCGCGCATCAGGGCATTGAGCCCGGCGAACAGGAACCCCGCGACGCTGGCCCACATCAAGCCCCGAACCGTGGGGTCGAACCGGCGGATGCGGCGGCGCACCCGTGCAACACGCCGCAGCACCGCCTTGCGCACGAATCGCCCGGCCGGTTTCGCTATCGGGCCGCGGCCTGATCGTCCCGATCGGTGGCGGGCACCCTACCCCAGGCATCGTCAGCCGGCTGGTCGCCCATTGCCTGCTTGACCAGGGTGACGGGCACCGGGGACGCGTGGACAACGGCCAGCGAGACCGAACCCTGCAAGGCACTTGCCAGGGCGCCTTTGCCATGGGCGCCAATGACGATGGCGCTGCAGCCATACTGCTCGACGATGTCGATCAGGGCGTGCGCGGGGTCGCCCGACACCACCGCCGTTTTGAACGTGACGCCAGCGCCCTCGCAGAGGGCTTGCGCCTCCTGCAACAGGTAAGTGCCAGCGCCGGTGCTGACGTCCTCCAGCACCGCCGGGTCGCGGGCGATGACGATCTCGTAGAGGGACGCAGGTTCCTGCACATTGGCCAGCACGATTTGCGCTTTCAGGCCGTGCCGCACCAGGCCAAGCACATGGCGCACGGCCTCCAGAGAAAGGGCCGAGCCGTCGACGGGAACCAGAATCTTCATGCTGTCCTCCTTTGCCCTGGCGGGCCATGCAGGCACAGTAGCACCCCTGGCCCGGCCCTGCAAACGGTGGTGTCCTGTGGTCGCGCCCTCTTGCGCCAGCCGGTGGTGTTTCGCCAGCGCCGGCTATATCATCGGCCCGGCATGAACCAATCAGCCTTTCCGGATGCGCTTCCCGAGAACTACAAACTGCACTGGTACGTGCTGGAGCGGGTGCTGGGACAGGGTGGGTTCGGCATCACTTACCAGGCGCGGGACAGCAACCTGGACAAGCTCGTGGCGATCAAGGAGTACCTGCCGGTAGACACGGCCACACGCAGGGCCGATTCCACGGTCAGCCCACGCTCGCAGACGCAGGCGCAACGCTATGGCACGGGCCTCGAGGGCTTCATCCGTGAAGCCCGCACACTGGCGCGCTTCAGCCACCACAACATCGTGCGCGTGCATTCGGTGTTCCAGCACAACAACACGGCCTACATGGTGATGGAGTTCGAGGAGGGCGAGACGCTGGCCGCCCTGCTGGAGCGCCGCCAGACACTGCCTGAAGGGGAACTGCTCGACGTGGTGCTGCCTGTGCTCGAAGGGCTGGCTCTGGTCCATGCGGCCGGGTTCATCCACCGCGACATCAAGCCCGAGAACATCCTGGTGCGCAGCGATGGTAGTCCCGTGCTGCTGGACTTCGGCTCGGCTCGCGCCGCGATAGGCCAGTCGCGTACGTTGACCATCCTGGTGGCGCCGGGCTATGCGCCTTACGAGCAGTACTACGCCGACGGCGGCAGCCAGGGCCCGTGGACCGACATCTACAGCCTGGGCGCCACCTGCTACCGCGCAATTGCCGGGGTGGCGCCGATGGATGCCATCACCCGAAGCAAAGGCGTCCTGGGCAGCACGCGCGAGATGCTCGCGCCCGCGGTCGAGCGCGGAGCGCGTCGCTACTCGCAGCAGTTTCTGCAGGCCATCGATCACGCGCTGGCGTTCGCCGAACGCGACCGTCCGCAGACGCTTGAAGCATGGCGGCGCGAACTGACGGGAGGCGTCGAGGCGGCCGCCCTGCCCGTTGCCGCACCCGGCCCTGAAATTGTCGCGGCTCCGGCCACGCGCGCGGGTGCCGGCATCCGCGAGGTGGTGGCCTGGACCGGCCTGGGAGCCGCGCTGACCGGCCTGGCGTTCCTTCTATGGCCCCGCCCGCCATCGGTGCAGGCCGCTCGCCTGGCGCAGATCGAGCGACGCCTGAACGAAAGCGCTGGAGGGACAGCCGCTTCCGTAGGCGCCACTCCCGGCGCGACATCCGCGGCACGCGCACCGGCTCAGGGGCCGGCTTCGGTGCCGGCTCCTGAGCCGGCTTCGGCTGCGGCCGCTCCGAGCCCGCCAGCGCCGCGTACACCGGCACAGGCGCGCAAGCAGGAAGCGCCCAGGCCCATGGCTGCATCCGCCAAGGCGACGCCACCCGTGGCCGCAGCCCTGCCCGTCGTTGATACGACGCCAAAACCGGCTCCGGCACCCCCACCGCCGCCGGTCCTTGCATTGGCAACCACTGCCGTGGCAGCGCCGGCCTCGGCTCCTTCGCGCGAGCAAACGGTACCGCGAGACGACAAGGAGGCGTTTGCCTTTTATCGCGTGCGAGCGCTCAAGGGCGACGCGGACGCCCGGTTCCAGCTGGGTGAGATGTATGCGCAGGGCAAGGGCGTGACCCAGAACCTGAACCAGGCCTACCTCTGGTACGGTCTGGCCGGGCGCAATGGGCATGGCGGCGCGGCGGCGCGCCAGGCACAGATCGGAGAACGGCTGCAACCGGCCGAACGGCGCCAGGCCGACCGCCAGATCGACCAGCTCGGCAAGGAGCCCGCCAAGGGCGGGGAGTAGTCATGGCAATTGTCCTGGCGTCACGCCGCCTCGCACTGGTCTTGTCTCTGTGTCTGGCCGGCTGCGCCAGCGACCAGGACAAGAGCGCCGCGATCCGTGCCGTCAACGCCGCGTTCCAGACCGACTATGAAGCCATGCTGGCCGACCGCGGTTTGCGAACCTACCGGGTGCGCACGGCCGATGCGTTTGCCGCGCTGCGTGCGACCTTTTCCGCGCTGGGCATGCACATCGCCGATCAGGACCTGGACCTGGGAACCATGACCGCCGACGCCACTGCCCCGCTGCCACTGAATGCGCAGGAATGGCGCCAGGCGGCGGATGTCGACCTGCCCCGGATGCGGGAAATCGCGCGGCCCTATGTTGGCGTGCTGGTCGAAATGATCCGCTTCGAGCCCGAGGGACTGGAGATCGTCATCCACGCCACGGTGCTGGCGACCCGCGGCGGCAGCGAGGTATCCCTTACAACGCGAATGCGGGAGATCGCGCCGCCGCGCACCAACATGCCGCGTCGCGAATATCCGCCGCCTACTTCGGTACAGATCGCGCTGGACAAGATCTGGCGGCAGTTCGAGACCGAGCTTCGCGTCGCGGGCAAGTTGCCCTGATTCCCGTCGCAGCTTAGCAGCCGGGCGAAACCGGGTCGTTCAACGAAGCGTAGACGGCCTGGGTCTGTGCCGACGGCATGATCCTCCGGCGTGTGGCAAGGACGGTGCGCAGACGCTCGTACGTGTCGCGGGCCGCGTTCAGGTCGCCCCAGCGCTGGCAGGCGAGCATCAGGTGGCGGTAGGGCGCCTCGAACAGGCTGTCGACCCGCAGGAGCTGCAGGTACATGTCGGCCGCAGCATCGACATCGCCCGCATCCTCTCTTGCGCGAGCCACGCGCGCGACACAGTGCAGCAGCCGGCCCCGCAGCTGCTCGCGGCAGGCGATGAACGCGGGCTGATCCGATTCGTCCGGCAGAAAAGGTCCGCGGTACAAGTCCAGCGCCTCCTGCACACAGGCGTCCAGCAAGGGATCGGGGGAGCCCGCCGGCGCGCTTGCCGTACGTGCGGTTGATTCGATCTGTGTCAGCACATTGTCCAGCGCAGCCGTATCGGTCCACACCATGCCGCCGTGCAGCGACAACCGGCCATCGCGCAACTGTAGCGCCTCGTCGTCGTCGAGCAGCCGCCGCAGCCGGTGGAGTGCCGCGGTGAAGGATTTGTGCGCGTAGTCGGCATCGACCTGCGGCCAAAGTGCATCGGATAGCTGGAACACGCGCACGGCCTCGCCACCGAGTGCAATCAGCAGCTTGAGCAACTCTGCCGGCCGGCCCGGGCCTTTGCCGGAAAACTCCACCGCCGCGTCATGCACGAAGATCTCGAAACGTCCCAGGGTGCGAATGCGGATCGGCCACGGCCAGGCCTTCACGCGCAAGGGAGCGACGGCGGCGCTCAACTTGCATTCGCGCACCAGGCGGCGCACGTGCCCGGTTTCCACATCGTGCCGCAGTGCCAGCGCGCAAAGCTCGGCGGCATCGCGTGCATCCCATCCGGGCAGCTGCGCGATGCCATGCTCGCGGCCGGTGCGCAGCGCGTCACCCAATGCATCCAGCGCCGGCCCCTCGCGCTGCATATTCCACTCAACGCCGGCGCGCGCCAGTTGCAGTACATAACGCGCAGGCGGACATCGCGATGCGGGCAGGTGCGATTCGGCCAGACGCAACTGCGCATCGCTGCCATGCTGGTCCTGGCTCTTTGCCAGGAGCAAAGCCAGGCTGCAGCATGCCAGGCCTTCGAGCCACGCCATTCCCACTTCCGACGCCAAGGCCACGCAAGTCTGCGCCTCCCTTTGTGCCGCGGCCGGATCTTCGTCCAGCTGCGCCAGCCAGCAACGCAGGAAATGCACGATGGCCCGGTCGCCCCTGCGCAGGCGCACAACGTTCGACTCGAACCACGGCAAGCGCGACCTGGCGAAGCCGACATCGCCCTCGCCCAGGGCCGCGGCCACGGCCAGGGCGTGCAAGAACGCATCGTGACCGGCCAGGCCCTCCTGCTCGGTCAGCGCCAGCCCGTCCAGTGCCCGGGCCCGAGCCACCACGGATTGTCCGGACAGCAGCGCCGCAAGGCCGCAAACGAGGATCGATTGGGGCGATACCTGGCCATCGTCCAGGGAAAGCGCCAACGCCAGGCTCGAGTCACCCCGCCAGAGCGACTGCGCCGCGCGCAACCAGTCGGGCAACGGCCACAGCGGCATGTCAACCGATGCTGCCACTGGGGTTGGGCTCGGTCGAAGCAGCGCCGACAGGGCCAGCATATGCTGGACCGTTGACTGGTCCTGGGTGCTCATGACTGGTGCCACCTCGGCGAGAAGCTGGGTCAGGCGTGCGCTCCATCGGTCCAGTTCGGCAAGGTCGTCGAATTCGCTGATCAGCGAGGACATCACGCCGACGATGCAACGGATCTGGGCCGGGCGGTCACTGCGCACGGCGTAGGTCTCGCAGGCCCGTTCAAAAATCCTGCGTGCGGTGCGCGGGCTGGCGGCCAGGCGACTCATGCCCCAGGCGTGGAGCAGGCTGGCGCGCGCATCAAGTTCGTCCGGTGGCAGCGCCGCGACCCAGCTGGCCAGGGTGTCACCACGGCCCTGGGCAAGCATCGATGGCGCCTGGGCCTGCGCAATGTCGGCCAGTGCGGCCCAATCCCGGCACTGCAGCAATAGCGAGGCCGCATCCTCGACATGGCCGTCTTCATGCAGCAAGCCTGCAGCTTTGCGCAGGTGTGGCAGTTCCAGGACCTCAGGCAGGTCCAGCGCTGCGCGGCTTTGCAGAAAGTCCCGCATCAGCGGGTGAAACTGGAAGCCATGCCCGTTCTGCCATCGGGTTTCGCTGACAAAGTAATTGTTCAAGGCCAGATTGAGCAGCAGGCGGGCGGCCTTGTCCTGACCCGTGAGTCGCTCGGCCAGCCGTGCGTCCACCCGGGGCAGGCAGGCAAGCTTGAGCAGGAAGTGCTGCATCTTCAGATCGAACCGGTCGAACATTTCTCCGGCCAGGAAGTCGAACACCACTTTGGGCGTGGCTTGCAGCGGCCAGTCGGCGAATCCGCCGGCCAGCTTCGCGTGCTCCAGCATCAACACCAGCCCGGCAGCCCAGCCTCCCGTGCGCTGATGCAATTGCAGCGCGGTTTCATGGGTCAATGGCAACCCACGCAAGCGGGCAATCTGTTCCAGTTCGTCCGGATCGACATTCAGCGTCGCCGCATCAATGCAGGTCAGCTTGCCTGCCGCCTGGTACCGTGCGAATGCCGCAGGCGCATCGAACCGGCTGGTGACGATGACGATGACGCCCGCCGGCACCTGCGCGAGCACGCCTTCCAGGACGTCCAGCAGCCCACAGCTCGGCGGCAATGGGCCGACACCATCGAGCACTACGGTCAGCGGCGCCTTGGTGCCGCCCAGCGCCTGCCGGAAGAACTTCCTCGAGAACGCCGTCAGCCGGCTGGCGAACTCCGGGGCGTAGCCGGGCAGGCTGCCGATACGCGCGCCGTCCAGCCGCAGCGCGGCCTGTGCGAAGTAGTGAAAAAAGTTGGCGACTTCTGCGTCTTGCGCCTCCATCTGGTACCACAGGCAGCGGCGCTGGCGGACTTCCACGTAGCTGGCTGCCAACGAAGTCTTGCCCGAACCCGGTGGGCCCGAGATCCACACCAGTGCGCCCGCAGAGGCACTTTCGATGCGTTGGAACAAGCGCTCGCGCGGCACGATGGCGCCCAGTTGCGGTCGCGTCGTCTTCGCAAATGCAACGCTTCTGGCGTCGGCAGCCGTGGCAACAGGACTGGATCGGTGCGGCTGCGCCTTGCCATTCGTTGCACGGATTTGTGGCATGGCCGCCATCTTAAACCGCGCGATCTTTGCAGGCAGCTGTTGTCGATCCGCTCGGACGGAGACACCCGCACCCTGGCGGATCGCCGCAGTCGAGCACGGCCTAGCGGTCCCGCCGCCGCGCGACTTCGTGCAACAAGTCAAGCAGCATCAGCCGTTCAGCGACGGTGAACTCGCCGAGCAGATCCGTGTCGGCCTCGAGCAGGTTGGCCAGTGCTGAGGCAACCAGTTCCTCACCCATGCGTGTCAGGCGCACGATCTGCGTGCGCCGGTCTGCTACGCCGCGCTCGCGCTTGACCAATCCGCGCTGCTCGAGCCGGTCGAGCCAGATGACCACACCGGGCGTCGTCACGCCCAGGGCCTTGGCCAGGTTTGTCGCAGTGACGGGTGTGTTCTCGTGCACCAGCTGCAGGATCGTGAATTCTACCGGCCGCAACGACAGCGGCTTTCCCACGACACGCGTGAAAGCCTGCGTTGTCACGATGGCTGCCTGCGCCAGCTGATAGCCCAGCAGGCGGCGGATGTCCCCCTCGCCCAGGCCTCCCTGCGGGGTCAGATCGTCTGATGCGTGTCGATTTCGGGTCATTGA
>JANYAN010000057.1 GCA_025361305.1 Burkholderiales bacterium | reverse complement strand
CTACGTGCAATCGGGCATCGCGCCGCGCCACGTCGACCTGCGTCCGTACGTGCTCGCGGGCAAAACCGTCTCGCTGGTGCCCGGCGGGCTCACGCGCGTCGCCTTGCGCGAAGGCTCGCTGGTGGTCAATTCGTCGCAGGGCGGCGGCACCAAGGACACCTGGATTCTCGAGGTATGAATAAAAACTTTCCGTCATTTCCGCGAAGAGCCTGCCCCCAGCGTAGGCGGGGGCGGGAACCAACGATCCGTCATTCCCGCGTGCCTGCCCCCGCGCAGGCGGGGGGCGGGAACCCACGATCCGTCATTCCCGCGAAGGCGGGAACCCAGTCCCCTTTCGGCGTTTGCCCGGACGGGGCTGGATCACCGCCTGCGCGGGGATGACAGCAGGCACGAGGCAATCAAATATGTTGTCAAGAACCGCCGACCACCTGTTCTGGATGTCCCGCTACATCGAGCGCGCGGAAAACACCGCCCGCATGCTGGACGTCAACTACCAGACTTCGCTGCTGCCGCAATCGGCCGCTGTGGCGCAGGTCGGCTGGCAGGGGTTACTGTCGATCAGTGAACTCCTGCCGGCCTATACGGCCAGGCACGGCGAAGTGGTGCCGCGGCGGGTCATGGAATTCATGGTCAAGGACGAAGACAACCCTTCGTCGATCATCTCCTGTCTGAAGGCGGCGCGGGAAAATGCGCGGGCCGTGCGCGGCACCCTCACCACCGAGGTGTGGGAGACCCAGAACCAGACCTGGCTGGAGGTCAACAGAATGCTGCTCCAGGGTGAATTCGAACGCGATCCGGCCCAGTTCTTCGAATGGGTGAAATTCCGCTCGCATCTTTCGCGCGGCGTGACGGTGGGCACCATGCTCATGGACGAAGCCCTGTACTTCATGCGACTGGGCACGTTTCTCGAACGGGCGGACAACACGGCACGGCTGGTGGACGTGAAGTTCCATGCGGTGCAGAGCGATTTTTTCGGTGCCGCGACCGAGCGGGACCAAGAATACGATTTCTATCACTGGAGCGCGATCCTGCGCAGCGTTTCGGGCTTCGAGATCTACCGCAAGGTCTACCGCGACGTGATCAAGCCCGAGCGCGTGGTGGATCTGCTGATTCTGCGGTCCGACATGCCGCGTTCGCTGCACGCCAGCCTGAACGAGGTGGTCAGCAACCTGGCGATGGTGGGCAACGAGCAGTCTTCCGAAACCCTGCGTCGGGCGGGAAAGCTGCGTGCCGACCTGCAATACGGGCACATGGACGAGATCCTGGCCACCGGACTGCATGCCTTTCTCACGCAGTTCCTGGATCGGGTGAACGAACTGGGCATGCGCATCAGCCGTGACTTCCTGATTCCGACAGCCGCCTGAGGCGGCGCCTCTCGCGCCGCCAATCAGTCTTGCCAAGGCACGGCCGCACGCGCAGAATCCATCGAGCCGACCGACCAAAGGTAACCGGAGGCCCTTCGTTCCACGACCGTGACAAGGGCTTCTCACGCCAATAAGACGAGGAGGTCCTTGGAAGACGCGGCCATTGTCCATCCGGCCAGAGACACCGGACTGCTCGGCGTGTTGCGCTCGACACCGCCCTTCGGCACGCTGCCGCAGGACGAGATCGCGCGACTGCACGCTGCCATGACCCGGCAGTCATTGCGCGCGGGCCAGACGCTGTTCGAGCAGGGCGAGCGAGGCGAGGCCCTGTACGTCGTGATCAGCGGCCACCTGACCGCGGGCACGCCCGCGGACGGGTCCGCCGTGGACATCGGCCCGCGAGGCCTGGCCGGCGAAATGCAGATTCTCACGGGTGGGCGTCACAGTGCCACCTTGCGCGCCAGCGTCGATACCGAGTTGGGGCGGCTCGACAAGGCAGCGCTGGAGGCCTTGGCGCAGCAGGCGCCGCACCTGGTGCTCGCGTTGGGCCACCTGATCCGTAAACGCCTGTCCCAGGAGCAATTGGCCAAGCTGCTCAAGGAAGTGTTCGGCGAACTAGATCCAGCCTCGCTGGCGCGCATCGAGAACGAACTCGAATGGGTGGAACTGCGCCCGGGCCAGGCCCTGTTTCAGCAGGGCGACCCAAGCGACAGCATGTACTTTGTCATCAGCGGCCGGCTGGTCGGCACTCGCGAAGTGGCCAAAGTCCGTAGCGTGATCGCCGAAATCGGCCGCGGCGAGAGCATCGGGGAAATGGGATTCTTCACTGGCGAGCCGCGCTCCCTGGCCATCTACGCTCGACGCACCAGCCACCTGGTGCGGTTCACCAAACCGGTGTTCGAGCGCGTCAGCCAGGCGCATCCGCACGCGATGCTCTACATCACGCAGTTGCTGATCCGGCGCCTGCAGCGCGTTGCGGGCTATGTTCGCGAAACGTTCGAGCGCAGCAACATTGTGGTCCTGCCAATCAGCCCGGGCGTCAATGCGACCGAATTCACCGACCGCCTGGTGGAGTCGCTCCACGTGCATGGCAAGACGCTGTACGTGAGTGCCGCGAGACTGGACGCGTTCATCGGTGTGCCTGGCTTTGCCCAGACAAGCGCAGACAGCCCGCTCGACCTGGCACTGGATGCGGGCCTGGACGAGCGTGAGTCAGGCTATCGCTACGCGGTGTACGAATGCGATGCCGGCGACACGGCATGGACCCGGCGCTGCATCGAGCGGGCCGACCGCGTCCTCCTGCTGGGCGAGGCCGCTGCCGAGCCTGCAGTCTCGAGTGCCGAACTGGCGCTGCTGGGTTCGCGTCCGGGCCTGACCAGCGCCCGGCGCACACTGGTGCTGCTGCATCCCGGGACGGCGACGCTGCCGTCGGGGACGCGCTTCTGGTTGGCGCCGCGGGCGGTCGAGGGCCACCACCACTTGCGGCGCGACCGCGTCGCCGACTACGCGCGTCTCGTGCGTTTTCTCACGGGCAACGCAATCGGCGCCGTGCTGGGTGGAGGCGGCGCTCGCGGCCTGGCCCACATTGGCGTGATCCGGGCGTTTCGCGAGGCGGGAATCCCGATCGACATGGTCGGCGGTACCTCGATGGGTGCATTGATTGCCGCGCAGCCGGCGATGGGATGGGACGATGCCGCCATGCTGCGGATGAACCGCAGCGCCTTCGTCGAGAACAAGCCGGTCAAGCTTCGCGACTACACGCTGCCGGTGTACGCGCTGCTCGATTGCCACCGGCTGGACCGCAGCCTGATGACGCCCTATGGCGAAGCGCGCATCGAGGACATGTGGACAAGCTATTTCTGCGTATCGAGCAGCCTGACCCGTGCCCAGGCCAAGGTGCACCGGGACGGCCCGGTGTGGAAAGCTATCCGCGCCAGCATCGCCGTTCCGGGCGTCTTCGAGCCCGTGGTGGACGGCAATGAACTCCTGGTCGACGGCGGGGTGCTCAACAACCTTCCGGGCGACGTGATGCGGTCGCTGGGCGGCGGCTGGGTGGTTGCAGTGGATGTGAGCCTGGATGTGGATCTCGAAATGCACATGGCCGCGCTGCCCTCGCCCTGGCGGGTCCTGCGCCGCTGGATGAATCCGTTTGTCAAGCGCAGCAAGATGCTCAATATCGTCGACCTGATGACGCGGACAACTCTGCTAGCCAGTGTCCAGAAGACCGAGGTCGTGAAGAAGCAGGTCGACCTCTATATCCAGCCGCCGGTTCGCAGCTTCGGCCTGCTGCAGTTCGATTCTTTCGACGCCATCGCCGAGGCGGGTTACCAGCATGGCAAGACGACGCTTGCGCAATGGCTGGCCGATCACCCCCAACTGGAACGCATCCTGCGGGAGGGTGGCTAAAGCCGTGCCAGCGCTCGCGCAAGATTCACGCGCGCGCGGGCATCCAGGGCGGCGTGGAATGGCTCGGTGCCGTATAGCCTGGGCCGCCCGAGGAATCCGCTGAGGATCGCCTTTCGGCCCTCGCGGTATGGCCCATCGGCCATGTGGGCGTATTCGGTGCGGATTTGCCGGTCGGATTCGTCGAATCGTTCAGGATCTGCACCCAGGATGGCCAGATCGACATCCACCATCAGGCGCTGGTCGGGTTCTTCGGGCGCGGCGGTGTGCTGCGTTGCCATCACCAGTGCACGAATGCGCTCGGCGACGGCATCGGGTAGGCCGGCGCGCAGGACGGCATCGTGCGCCCAGTCGGCACTGCGCGCTTCGTTGTCCTTGCGCGTCGGATCGTAGTACGCATCATGGAACCACAGCGACAGCTCGATTTCCGCGGGGTAGCGCGCCTGGTCACGTGAAGTCTCAAGGCGGTCCAGGCATTCACGCAGGTGCAAGAGCGTGTGGTAGTGGCGATGTGGCTCGCTCCAGCAAGCGACCAGCCGGTGGAAGAGTTTCTCGTCGGCATCGCGCGCGCCCAGTTCACTCCAGATTCGGTGCCAGGATTGCAGCGTGACGCTCATGGTGCACTTGCCCGCGCCAGAGCGCCTTTCACTGCTTGTCCCAGTTCGATGACCGCCATCGCGTAATAGCTCGACCAGTTGTAGCGGGTGATGACATAGAAGTTTTCTGTGCCGGCCACGTAGGTCGGCTCGGCATCGCCATTCTGCAGTTCCACCAGCGCCAGCGGGCCGGTGTGCTGCCGGGCGTCGCCTTCCAGAATGGCACCATTGGCGGAAAAGGAGGCGATGCTGAAGCTGGGCAGGATGTCCGGGGCCATCAAAGCTTGCTTGTCGAGCCGGGCCGGATCGAAGGTCACCGGGAAGTGCGTTGGCATGCCCGACTGCCAGCCGTAGCCCCTGAAATAGTTGGCAACCGAGCCGATGGCGTCGGCCGCATCGTTGGACAGGTCGATCCGGCTGTCGCCGTCGAAATCGATTGCCCAGCGGACTCTGCTGCTGGGCATGAACTGGGGCATGCCCATCGCACCGGCATAGCTGCCCAGCGGCTCCAGCGGGTCGGCGCCCAGGCGGCTTTGCAGCGTCAGGAACTGCTCCAGTTCCGATCGAAAATATTCGCGGCGGTCGTTGG
>JANYAN010000546.1 GCA_025361305.1 Burkholderiales bacterium | reverse complement strand
CGACAAGAGCGCCTGTCGGGCCCGCGTGATGGGTTACGGCAAGACCACCGGCAGCGTGGCCGGCGGCGGCGTTCTGCGTGAAGTGGAAACCGTGGTCCCGTCGACCAGGTAATGACGCACTGAACCGGAGAGAACGGCTCGATCAACCCCAGGAAGGAAAACAAAATGAAACTCCAGGAAACAATGGCACGCCAGGGAGCCGGTGCATTGCGCTGGCTCGCGACCTTGACGGCTGCGGCCGCGCTGGCCGCGTGCGGTGGTGGCGGCGGCTACGACACTGCCAGCACCGACGGCACGATGCGTGTCGCCATAACGGACGCACCCAGCTGCGGCTACGACCACATCTTTGTCACCATCGACAAGATCCGGGTCAACCAGAGTGCCACCGCTGCTGACGGCGACGGCGGCTGGACCGATTTGACCCTGTCACCGGCGCGCCGGATCGACCTGCTGTCGCTCACCAATGGCGTCCTGGAGGAACTGGGCTCGATGCCGCTGCATGCCGGCCACTATTCGCAGATTCGCCTGGTACTTGTCGACAACAGCAGCAGCAACACGATGGCCAATGCACTGCAGCCGACCGGTGATGCCCTGACCGACCTCAAGACGCCCAGTGCTCAGCAAAGCGGTCTGAAGCTGCAGGCCAACTTCGACATTACGGGCGGTCAACTGGCCGACCTGGTGCTCGATTTCGATGCCTGCAAGTCGATCGTCAAGGCCGGAAATTCCGGGCAGTACATCCTCAAGCCAGTGATCTCCGTGATCCCGCGCCTGACTACCGCCATCGTGGGGTTTGTCAACACTTCGATGCCGCTGGGCAGCACGACGGTATCGGCGCAACAGAACGGAGCGACCGTCCGCGCCACGGCGCCTGACTCGACGGGCAAATTCACCATTCCCTTCCTGACACCCGGCAGCTACTCGGTGGTGGTGGCCTCGGATGGCCGCAGCACCGGGGTGGTGACCAGCGTCCCCGTGACGACCGCGACGGGAACGACCACAGTGAACGGCACGGCCACGGCCATCGCCACACCAGTTTCCGCGATGGCTGCGGTGGGTGGCGCAGTTTCGGTGACATCGGTCTCCGGCAGCACCACGGTATCGGTTGTCTTGACCGACGCCTATGTCCGGGCCCTGCAAGCCATGACGGGTGGGCCGACTGTCGCGCTGGCGGCGCAGCCGGTTGACTCGCTCCTGGGCACTTACAGCTTCCGGCTGCCTGTAGCAGCGCCGGTGAAGGCGGCTTATGTGTCGGCAACCACGCCGCTGGTTTTCGCGGCGGACACGCCGGTCGCAGGCAAGTACACGATGGAAGTGACCTCCACAGGCCGCGCCACGCTAACCAAGCCTGCTGACATCAGCGGTGGAGCCGCAGCGACGGTGAACTTCAGTTACTGATCAGTCGCACGGCAAGAATCACGGGCCCCTCAGGGCCCGTTTTTCATTGTCCGCCGCAATCAGATCGCCACGAGTTGGCGCACTCCGTGGGCTTCCATGTCCTTGCCCAGGCCGCGCGCGATGACTTCGCCGCGCTCCATGACAAGGTAGTCGTCGGCCAGTTCCTGCGCAAAATCGTAGTACTGCTCGACCAGCAGGATCGCCATCTCGCCCCGGTCTGCCAGCATCCGGATGACGCGGCCTATGTCCTTGATGATGCTCGGCTGGATCCCTTCGGTCGGCTCGTCCAGGATCAGCAGCCTGGGCTGCGCGGCCAAGGCACGCGCAATGGCCAGCTGCTGCTGCTGACCGCCCGACAGATCGCCGCCGCGCCGCGCCAGCATCTGTTTGAGAACGGGGAACAACTCGAACAATTCAGCCGGAATTGGCGTGGCCGCGCTCTTGTAGGCCAGCCCCATGCGAAGGTTTTCCTCCACCGTCAGGCGCGCAAAAATTTCGCGCCCCTGCGGCACGAAGCCAATGCCGGCGCGCGCGCGCTCGTAGGGCGTGGCCTGGTGGATGGCCTTGCCGTCGAATTCGATGCTGCCGGTTTTGATCGGGACCAGGCCCATCAGCGACTTCAGCAGCGTGGTCTTGCCCGCGCCATTGCGCCCGAGCACCACCGTCACCTTGCCAAGGTGCGTCTCCAGGCGGACGTCGCGCAAGATGTGCGCGCCGCCGTAGTACTGGTTGATGTTTTTTGCTGTCAGCATGGGACATCGGCTCTGAAACGTAAAAGTCCCTGAATTTCACTAACGTCCAAGATACACCTCGATCACCCGCTCATCGGATTGAACCTGGTCCAGCGTGCCTTGCGCCAGGACGGAGCCGTCGCACAGGACGGTGACTATCTCGGAGATGGTCTTGATGAAGCTCATGTCGTGCTCCACCACCATCAGCGAATGTTTGCCCTTGAGCGAGAGGAAAAGCTCGGCGGTGCGCGCCGTCTCCTCGTCGGTCATGCCGGCCACAGGCTCGTCCAGCAGCAGCAGCTTGGGGTCTTGGGTCAGCAGCATACCGATCTCCAGCCATTGCTTCTGGCCGTGGCTGAGGTTGCCCGCCAGCCGGGTCGTGCTGTCGGCCAGGTGGATGGTGTGCAGCACCTCGGCCAGACGGTCGCTGTGGGCCGAATCGAGCCGGAAGAACATCGACGACTTGACGCCCTTGTCGGTCTTGAGGGTCAGCTCAAGGTTTTCGAACACGGTGAGGTGCTCGAACACGGTGGGCTTCTGGAACTTGCGCCCGATCCCCATCTGCGCGATCTCGGGTTCGGTGAAGCGCAGCAGGTCGATCGTGCTGCCAAAGAAAACGGTGCCTTCGTCGGGCCGGGTTTTGC
Organism: Burkholderiales bacterium; assembly: GCA_025361305.1. GTDB lineage: Bacteria > Pseudomonadota > Gammaproteobacteria > Burkholderiales > Burkholderiaceae_C > Ramlibacter. Next base: position 1,566 of record JANYAN010000546.1, on the reverse strand, counting down.
CGGTGATGATGTCCATCATGGTGGTCTTGCCCGCACCGTTGGGCCCGATGATGCAACGCAGTTCACCCGGCGCGATATCCAGAGACAGCTTGTTGATCGCCTTGAATCCGTCGAAGCTCACGCTCACGTCTTCGAGGTACAGGATGCGGCCATGGGCGACGTCCACCTCGCCAGCCGCCATCACGCGCGAGAACCCGGCCTGGCGGCCGCCCGATTCGGTCTTGCCGACCTTGGCCAACTCGCGGTAGGCACTTGCCCTGCGGGCGCCTTCTTCCATCAGGTCGGGTGTCATGAGACACCCTTCCCGCGCAGCTTCTTGACCTGCCCGACGACGCCGTCGGGCAGGAACAGCGTGACACCGATGAAAAGCGCACCGAGAAAATAGAGCCAGAATTCGGGCGCGGCCACGGTGAGCCAGCTCTTGGCGCCGTTGACGATGAAGGCGCCGACGATGGGGCCGATCAGCGTTGCGCGGCCGCCCACGGCCGCCCAGATCGCGATCTCGATCGAATTGGCAGGGCTCATTTCGCTAGGGTTGATGATGCCCACCTGCGGCACATAGAGCGCGCCGGCCACGCCACACATGATGGCCGAGAGCGTCCAGATGGTGAGCTTGTAGCCGACTGGCGAATAGCCGCAAAACATCACCCGCGATTCAGCGTCGCGGATGGCCTGGAGCACGCGGCCGAACTTGCTGGCTACCAGCCAGCGGGCGAACAGGAAGAAGCCCAGCAGCGTCAGCCCTGTGAGTACAAAGAGCGTCATGCGCATGGATGGCGTGGCAACAGGCACACCCAGGATCCGCTTGAAATCGGTGAAGCCGTTGTTGCCGCCGAAACCGGTCTCGTTGCGGAAGAACAGCAGCATGGCCGCGAACGTCATTGCCTGGGTGATGATCGAGAAGTAAACGCCCTTGATGCGCGAGCGGAAGGCGAAGAAGCCGAAGACGAAAGCCACCAGGCCCGGCGCGGCCACAATCAGGAAAAGCGTGGCACCGAAGCTGTCCGAAAAGCTCCAGTGCCAGGGAAGCGCCCTCCAGTCCAGGAACACCATGAAATCGGGCAGATCGCTCTTGTAGTTGCCGTCGCGCCCGATCTGGCGCATCAGGTACATGCCCATCGCATAGCCGCCCAGCGCAAAGAACAGGCCATGGCCCAGCGAAAGGATGCCCGTGTAGCCCCAGATCAGGTCCATCGCCAGTGCGCAGATGGCGTAGCACATGATCTTGCCCACCAGCGCGACCGCATAGTCGCTCATGTGGAACATGCTGTCGCCCGGCACGAAGAGATTGAGCACCGGCGCGAGCGCGCACACCACCAGCAGCGCGACGACAAACGCCGTCCAGCCAGCGCGACTAAGCACGGCCGGCCGCTCGGGCAAGTTGATCGAGGCCACCGTCATACTTCCGCACTGCGGCCCTTCATCGCGAAGATGCCTTGCGGGCGCTTCTGGATGAAGATGATGATAAACACCAGCACGGCGATCTTGGCCGGCACTGTCTATGCGGCGATGGGCTTGGGAGTTCTCAACAAGCTGCTGGAAGGCTGGACCGGCGCCGTGCTGGCC
>JANYAN010000543.1 GCA_025361305.1 Burkholderiales bacterium | reverse complement strand
GCTGCCCAAGGACAAGGAAATGGTCATGCCCGGGGACAACGTGACGATCACCGTCAAGCTGATCGCCCCCATCGCCATGGAAGAGGGCCTGCGTTTTGCCATCCGCGAAGGTGGCAAGACCGTGGGCGCGGGCGTCGTCGCAAAAATTATGGAATAAGTTTCGAAGGGGCATAGCTCAATTGGCAGAGCGTCGGTCTCCAAAACCGAAGGTTGTAGGTTCGATTCCTACTGCCCCTGCCACCTGAGTGGCACTTCCCGATACATCCCGCCATGACCTGGCGGGAGACCAGATATGAACCCGCCATGACCTGGCGGGTTTGGCGCCTCAGAAGCGCAGTGAATTTGAAGCAGGAAAACGCCGAATATGGCCACGTCGCAAGTTGAAACCGTCAGCACAAGCGCTGACAAGGCCAAGCTGGCTGGGGCTGTCGCCCTGGTCATCGCTGCCATTGCCGGGTTCTACCTGCTGACCAAGCAGGGCCAGGTCGTGCAATGGGGAGTCCTGTTGCTGGGTCTGGCCGCCGCCGTCGTCGTGTTCGTCACGTCCGAGCCGGGCAAGGAATTTGTCGCTTTCGGCCGGGATTCCTGGCGTGAAGTCAAGAAGGTGGTTTGGCCCAGCCGCAAGGAAGCTATCCAGATGACGGCCTATGTCATCGGCTTTTGCGCGGTGATGGCGCTGTTCCTGTGGCTGACCGACAAGACACTCGAGTGGTTGTTCTACGACGTGATCCTGGGATGGAAGAAGTAATGAGCGACATCACCGAAACCGCCTCCGAAGCCGTACCGGCAGACCTGCCGCCGGCCGCACCTGCCAAGCCGGTGAACCCGGACCTGCGCTGGTACGTGGTCCATGCCTATTCGGGCATGGAAAAGGCTGTCGAACGCAATATCCGCGAGCGGATCAACCGCTCGGGCATGCCGGAGATGTTCGGCGAAATCCTGGTGCCGACCGAAGAAGTGGTCGAGATCAAGAACGGCCAGAAAAAGACCTCCGAGCGCCGTTTCTACCCCGGCTATGTGCTGGTGCAGATGATCATGAACGACGACACCTGGCATCTGGTCAAGCACACCAACAAGGTGACGGGTTTCGTCGGCGGCGCCAAGAACCGGCCGTCGCCAATTTCCGAAGACGAAGTCGCCAAGATCCTGGGCCAGATGGAAGAGGGCACCGAAAAGCCCCGCCACAAGGTCGAGTTCGTGGTTGGCGAGTATGTTCGCGTCAAGGACGGCCCTTTCACCGACTTCAACGGCACGGTCGAGGAAGTCAATTACGAGAAGAACAAGGTTCGCGTGTCGGTGACGATCTTCGGCCGCGCGACGCCTGTTGAACTGGAATTTTCTCAAGTCGAAAAGACTTGAGGCCCCTTTCGCGCCTTTTCAGCTCGGCGCGCAAGCTGTTTCGAAGAGCTGTTAACCCCGGGGAGCCCAGGCCGTCGAGCCCAGGCGCTATCACCCGCAAGGAGTAAGAAACCATGGCGAAAAAAATCGTCGGTTTTGTCAAGCTGCAAGTACCAGCGGGCAAGGCCAATCCGTCGCCGCCGATCGGCCCGGCACTGGGCCAGCGCGGCCTGAACATCATGGAGTTCTGCAAGGCGTTCAACGCCCAGACCCAGGGCGTCGAGCCCGGTCTGCCGCTGCCTGTCGTCATCACGGCCTACGCGGACAAGAGCTTCACCTTCATCATCAAGACCCCGCCCGCGACGGTCCTGATCAAGAAGGCCGTCAAGCTGGAAAAAGGCTCGGCAACCCCGCACAGCAACAAGGTCGGCAAGATCACCCGGGCCCAGCTCGAGGAAATCGCCAAAACCAAGCTCAAGGACATGAACGCCGCTAGCGTGGATGCAGCCATCCGTACGCTGGCCGGTTCGGCCCGCTCGATGGGCATCACGGTGGAGGGCCTCTGAAATGACCAAACTCACCAAGAAACAAAAAGCCGTTCAAGGCAAAGCCGACAGCACCAAGCTGTATCCGCTGACTGAGGCCCTGGGCCTGGTCAAGGAAGCCGCCACCGCGAAGTTCGATGAATCGATCGACGTGGCCGTGCAGCTGGGCATCGATCCCAAGAAGTCCGATCAGGTTGTTCGTGGCGCTGTCGTGATGCCCAACGGCACCGGCAAGACCAAGCGCGTTGCCGTCTTCGCCCAGGGCGCCAAGGCTGAGGAAGCCAAGGCCGCTGGCGCCGACATCGTCGGCATGGAAGACCTGGCTGCCCGCGTCAAGGCTGGCGACATGCCTTTCGACGTGGTGATCGCCGCACCGGACGCCATGCGCGTGGTTGGTACGCTGGGCCAGATCCTGGGCCCGCGCGGCCTGATGCCCAACCCGAAGGTCGGCACCGTCACGCCTGACGTGGCCACCGCGGTGAAGAACGCCAAGGCCGGCCAGGTGCAGTTCCGTGCCGACAAGGCTGGCATCATCCACGCCACCATCGGCCGCCGCTCGTTCGAATCGGACAAGCTGCAGGGCAATCTGGTGGCCCTGGTTGAAGCGCTGACCAAGGCCAAGCCGGCCACCAGCAAAGGAGTTTATTTGAGGAAGATCGCGGTCTCGTCGACCATGGGTCTGGGTGTCCGTGTGGACACGCAGTCCCTGTCGGCGTAGCCGAAAGAAATCCAGCCTGCCCCTTACCGGGCGGGCTGGTGTGGTGGGCTGCCGGGGCTTGTCGAGCCCTGGCAGGCCATCCAGGACCGTTGGCGCGCAGGTCGGCTGCGCTTAATTGCACATAAGCCAACGCAGATGGCGATCCCGCTGCAGATGCAATCGAGAGATTACTGAAACAGTTGGTCGCTGCAGGAAAGGCGTGCTGGAAGGTCCCCGGACCGGACGGCACTTTTAAAGGAGTAGACCTTGAGTCTGAATCGCAGTGAGAAGCAAGCGGTCATTGATGAAGTGACCGGCCTCGCCGCCAAAGCTCAAACGCTGGTGATGGCGGAATACCGCGGCATCACGGTCGCCGAAATGACGAAACTGCGCACCGATGCGCGCAACAAGGGCGTTCAGCTCAGTGTGTTGAAAAACACACTGGCACGCCGTGCTGTCGCCGGTAGTACGTTCGATGTCGTTTCCGACCAGATGACCGGTCCGCTGATCTATGGCTTCTCCGTGGATGCTGTGGCCGCCGCCAAGGTGGTGGCCGATTTCGCGAAAACCAACGAAAAGCTGGTGATTCGCGGCGGCGCTTACGGAGGCAAGGCCCTGGATGTCAACGGCGTCAAGCTGCTGGCCAACATTCCCACCAAGGAAGTGTTGCTGGCACAACTTTGCGGCCTGTTGATGTCGCCGATTTCGCGCACCGCGGTGGTGCTCGGCGCGTTGGCAGCGAAACGAGGTGGCCCCGCCGAAGAAGCGGTGCCCGAGGCCGCCGCAGCTTGAATGCGCGGCAATCAACCCAACCTTTTAGGAAATCAAAATGGCATTCGATAAAGACGCATTTTTGACCGCGCTGGACAGCATGACGGTCATGGAACTCAACGACCTGGTGAAAGCCATCGAAGAGAAATTTGGCGTGAGCGCCGCTGCCATGGCTGCCCCGGCAGCCGCTGGTGTCGCCGCCGCCGTGGTGGAAGAGAAGACCGAGTTCACCGTCCAGCTGCTGGAAGCCGGCGCCAACAAGGTGCAGGTCATCAAGGCCGTGCGCGAACTGACGGGCCTGGGCCTGAAGGAAGCCAAGGATCTGGTCGACGGCGCCCCCAAGGCCGTCAAGGAAGGCATTGCCAAGGCCGACGCCGAAGCAGCCAAGAAAAAGCTGGAAGATGCCGGCGCCAAGGTCGAACTGAAGTAATTCAGACCTGTCCAAGGCTGGAGTGTCCGCAAGGGCCTCCAGCCTTTGGCGCTTACAGAGCGCACCAAAAAACACCGTTCGTAACGATGTTTCTTAGTGTCTTCTGACCCCAACTGCAGAAGACGCCTTGGTTCGGGCCATGTGCAATGCATGGCCGTCCGCCATGGTTGGTAGTGGCCAACCCACCAAGTAAACCCGGCCTCGATGCCTCGAGACCGGGTGACAGTTGCGCAAGTGCTCATTTGCCCGGAGAACGCATGGCCTACTCTTATACCGAACGCAAACGCATCCGCAAAAGCTTCGGCAGCCGCGACAGCGTGCTGGAAGTTCCCTACCTGCTGCAAATGCAGAAAGACGCGTACACCGCGTTCCTTCAGGCCGACATCGGCCCAAAGAGCCGAACCATAGAAGGGTTGCAGGCCGCATTTGACGCTGCCTTCCCGATCGTCTCGCACAACGGGTTTGTCGAGATGAAATTTCTCGAATACAACCTGGCCAAGCCGGCGTTCGACGTGCGCGAATGCCAGACCCGTGGCCTGACCTACGCCTCGGCGGTGCGCGCCAAGGTGCAGCTGATCATTTATGACCGTGAGTCTTCCACGCCGCAATCGAAGGTCGTGAAGGAAGTCAAGGAGCAGGAGGTCTACATGGGCGAAGTGCCCCTGATGACCGAGAAGGGTTCCTTCATCATCAACGGCACCGAGCGCGTCATCGTGTCGCAGCTGCACCGTTCGCCCGGCGTGTTCTTCGAGCACGATAAGGGCAAGACCCACAGCTCGGGCAAGCTGCTGTTCTCGGCCCGGATCATTCCGTACCGCGGCTCATGGCTCGACTTCGAGTTCGATCCCAAGGACATCCTGTATTTCCGCGTCGACCGTCGCCGCAAGATGCCGGTCACGATCCTGCTCAAGGCCATCGGCCTGACGCCGGAATCGATCCTGGCGAACTTCTTCGTCAACGACAACTTCCGCCTGATGGATACCGGCGCGCAAATGGAATTTGTGCCCGAGCGCCTGCGCGGCGAAGTCGCCCGTTTCGACATCACCGACAAGTCCGGCAAGGTTGTGGTGGCCAAGGACAAGCGCGTCACGGCCCGCCACACGCGTGAGCTCGAGACCACCCACACCACCCACATCAGCGTGCCCGAAGACTTCATGGTCGGCCGCGTGGTGGCGCGCAACATCGTCGACGCCGAAACCGGCGAGATCATCGCCAAGGCCAACGACGAGCTGACCGAGGCCCTGCTGAAGAAGCTGCGCATTGCCGGCGTGCAGGCCATCCAGTGCATCTACACCAACGAACTCGACCAGGGCGCGTACATGTCGCAGACCCTGCGCATCGACGAAACCGTGGACGAGTTCGCCGCCCGTGTGGCCATCTACCGCATGATGCGCCCCGGCGAGCCGCCGACTGAAGACGCCGTCCAGGCCCTGTTCCAGCGCCTGTTCTACAACCCGGACACGTACGACCTGTCGCGCGTGGGCCGCATGAAGTTCAATGCCAAGGTGGGCCGCGACGAATCCACCGGCCCGATGGTGCTGACCAACGAGGACATCCTGGCCGTGGTCAAGATCCTGGTTGATCTGCGCAATGGCCGCGGTGAAGTCGACGACATCGACCACCTGGGCAACCGCCGCGTGCGTTGCGTCGGCGAACTGGCCGAGAACCAGTACCGCACCGGTCTGGCGCGCATCGAGAAGGCCGTCAAGGAGCGTCTGGGCCAGGCCGAGCAAGAGCCGCTGATGCCGCACGACCTGATCAACTCCAAGCCGATTTCCGCGGCCCTGAAGGAGTTTTTCGGCGCGTCCCAGTTGTCGCAGTTCATGGACCAGACCAACCCGCTGTCCGAGATCACGCACAAGCGCCGCGTCTCGGCCCTGGGCCCGGGCGGCCTGACGCGCGAGCGCGCCGGCTTCGAAGTGCGCGACGTTCACGTCACCCACTACGGCCGCGTGTGCCCGATTGAGACGCCGGAAGGCCCGAACATCGGCCTGATCAATTCGCTGGCGCTGTACGCGCGCCTGAACGAATACGGCTTCATCGAAACACCCTATCGCCGCGTCATCGACGCCAAGGTGACAATGCAGATCGATTACCTCTCGGCCATCGAAGAAGGCAAGTACGTCATCGCCCAGGCCAATGCCACGCTGGACAAGGATGGCAAGCTGACCGACGAGCTGGTCTCCGCGCGCGAACGCGGCGAATCCATCCTCTGCGGCGCCGACCGGGTCCAGTACATGGACGTGTCGCCCGCGCAGATCGTGTCGGTGGCCGCCTCGCTGGTGCCTTTCCTGGAGCACGACGACGCCAACCGCGCGCTGATGGGCGCCAACATGCAGCGCCAGGCCGTGCCGGTGCTGCGCCCCGAAAAGGCCTTCGTCGGCACCGGCATCGAGCGCGTCTCCGCGATCGACTCCGGCACCGTCGTCACTGCCACCCGGGGCGGCGCGGTCGACTACGTCGACGCCACCCGCATCGTGGTGCGCGTCAACGATGCAGAAGCCCAGGCCGGCGAAGTCGGCGTGGACATCTACAACCTGATCAAGTACCAGCGTTCCAACCAGAACACCAACATCCACCAGCGTCCGATCGTCAAGCGCGGCGACAAGATCGCCAAGGGCGACGTGATCGCCGATGGCGCGTCGACCGACCTGGGCGAACTGGCCCTGGGCCAGAACATGCTGGTCGCCTTCATGCCCTGGAACGGCTACAACTTCGAAGACTCCATCCTGATCAGCGAACGCGTGGTGGCCGAAGACCGCTACACCTCGATCCACATCGAGGAGCTGGTGGTGATGGCCCGCGACACCAAGCTCGGTGCCGAGGAAATCACGCGCGACATCCCCAACCTGTCCGAGCAGCAGCTCAATCGCCTGGACGAGTCCGGCATCATCTACGTCGGCGCGGAAGTGCAGCCGGGCGACACGCTGGTGGGCAAGGTCACCCCCAAGGGCGAGACCACGCTGACGCCGGAAGAAAAATTGCTGCGCGCGATCTTCGGCGAGAAGGCCTCCGACGTGAAGGACACTTCGCTGCGCGTGGACCAGGGCTCGCAGGGCACCGTGATCGACGTGCAGGTCTTCACGCGCGAAGGCATCCAGCGCGACAAGCGGGCGCAGCAGATCATCGACGATGAACTGAAGCGCTTCCGCCTCGACTTGAACGATCAGCTGCGCATCGTCGAAGCCGATGCGTTCGACCGGATCG
>JANYAN010000476.1 GCA_025361305.1 Burkholderiales bacterium | reverse complement strand
CGCTGTAGACCGCACCGTCGGTCTGGCGCCACGGTTTTCCGGCAAATCCCGCTGGCAGTTTCTGCATGAAGGTCGCCATGGTCGGCATGGGCGAGCCGCCGGTCAGAGGGTTGATGTAGCGCAGCTTGACCCCGTCCCAGGTATCCACCGGCGCATCGCGTTCCAGCTGTTCCAGGGCGGCTCGGCTGCGCTCGTACGGATAGCTGAAGATCGGCGATGTGGCGCCGAACGGTGCCTCATGCCGCACCGGCGCCATATTGTGGCCGTAGCGCGCCAGGCTGGTACCTTCGGCACGGGTCACCGACTGGGACTTGCTCGCGTTGTTTTCCGCGAAGCCGGCATCGAAGAATCGGATCATCGGAATATCGAGGCCATCGAGCCAGACCACCGGCCCATCCGCCTGGCTGCCATGATCGTGCCAGGTCCAGCTCGGTGTGATGATGAAATCGCCCGGGTGCATGGTGGTGCGTTCGCCAGCCACTGCGGTGTAGGCACCCGTGCCTTCCACGATGAATCGCAGTGCGCTCTGCGTATGGCGGTGGCTGGGCGCAATCTCGCCGGGAAGGATCAGCTGGAGGCCGGCGTACAGCGATTGGGTTATCGCGGACTGGCCGCGCAGCGCCGGGTTTTCCAGGATCAGCACGCGCCGAACAGCTTCTTCGGCTGTGATGGCTTGGCCCGCGCGCATCAGGAAGGGGCGTACCTCGTCGTATTTCCAGAACGCGGCGACGCAGGGCGAAGCCGGTTGCGGTGGCACGAGCGCGTGCAGCACTTCCCACAACGGGGTCAGGTTCAGCGGATCCATGTCGCGATAGAGCTGCTGGCGCATTTGCGCGGTGGGGTGGGGTGCGTTCATGGCGCGGTTCCTTTCACGGTCTACTTGCTGCCCGGGTGCGATGGGTGTAGAATTAATAAGTATACATATCAATGCGGTCGCTGGCAACGACCAGTCTTTTGCAATTCAGGTGTGAGCCTGGAGCGGTCTGAGATCGGCGGCGCGAAGCGAGTCGATCTGTTGTAGACCAGTTCAGTGTATTGGCCTTTGGGTATTGGATTGTTTTTCCACCTCGTAGAGGGCTGTGGTCATGTGGGCGAAAGGCTGGGCGGTGGGCAACGTGTACTCGCGTTGTCCACGGGCCAGGCCAGCGCCGTCCAGGTGCATCGTCCACATTGTCCATAGCCCCATCCCCGGCGCGCAGCCCGTAGGGCAATTTCAAGCCGTGCGTGCGGGGATGCGTCTGAACAGCGCCAGCCGGGCTTCGTTGAGTTCCTCGGCCGCCTGGATATCGGTGAGCGCTTGGGCCAGCGCGTGCAAGTCTTGCAGGGTGATGCCCTCGCGCAGGAAGGTCACCGCTTCGGGCAAGCTGGCCAGTTTGGCCAGCGGCGTCATCGCATCCTTGGCCCAGTACACACGCTTGCTGCGCCCGGGCTTCTTGGGGTCCGCCACGTCTGTGGCGAACAGGCAGGGCCGATGGAAGTTCAGGAACGGGTTGAGGTACTCGACGCAGAAGGTATTGAAGCGCCCAGCGTGGCGCTGGGGGATGTGTTCGTAGCCAAAGAGCTTGCGCAACACCGCACCGTTCTTGGTCTCGGCCAGGCCGTTGTCGTTGCTGCGCCTGGGGCGGCTGCGGGTGAACTCGATGCGCAGCTTGTCCAGCATCCGGGCCACCTGGTGGTTGACGTACTCGCTGCCGTTGTCGGCATGGAAGCCCAGCAGCTCGAAGGGGAACTGCACCAGTATCTGCTCGATGACAGGCAGCAGGTGGACCTCGGAGATGGTGCGCACGCTGGCCACCACCTCCCATTGCGTCACGCAGTCCACCGCGTTGATGTGGTACAGCCCCTTGGTGCCGTCCAGATCGCCTTGGTGGACGCTGTCGATGCGGATGAAGCCCGGGCGCCCCTGGGGAGCCGGGGCCTTGCGCACCCCGATGGTGGCTGCCTGGGTGGGCCTGGTCTTGGTCAGCACCACACGCTGGGCGCGGTAGGGCGCGCTGTTGCGCAGGTTGTACAGGTGGCCCACCGAGATCGAGCCCAGCCGCTGGAACCGG
>JANYAN010000438.1 GCA_025361305.1 Burkholderiales bacterium | reverse complement strand
CGTGCGCAGCTGGGCGTCCAGCCGTGTATTGGTGACAAAGCCGAACAGTCCGATGTCGTACTGGGGCTTCATGCCCAGGCCAAGCGTGAAGTTGCGCCCTCGGGCGGTGCTGTCGTCATTGCGGGCGTCGGCGGTGGCCAGATCGGCGCTGAGGAAATACGCCAGCGGCACGGGTTCGACGCGCAGGCCGTTGATGGTGCCGATGGCGGCTGCCTGGTTCCAGTCGGTGCGGTCCAGCAAGACGTCGACCTTGCCGTAATTTCCGGGGCTGGCCACCAAGCTCGAGTTGCGATTCGACGCGCCAAATACAGTCGGCTCGGTCAGGTAGCCGGACATCAGCTCGGAATTCTTGTTGAATTTGCCGGTGTACCGGTCTGCCAGGAACAGGTGGCTGCCGCCCCAGTACGGTGAATACGACTGGGTGGCGTAGTAACCAGCCCACTCTTCCATGCCGAAATTGGCCAGTGCGCTGCCGAGGTTGGCGCTGCCCTTCTGGTTGTTGGCCGCCTGGTTCAGCGACTTGAGGAAGGGCATGCGTTGCTGGGCCTGCTGCGCAGAGACAATCGCAGCGCCGTATTCGAGCGCGTCGCCTTCGACCACGCTGCCGTAAAGGTAGGGCATTGGGTCGTGCTCGTCCAGCTCGGAGGCCTTGCGAAATGCCTGGACGGCGCGCTCTCTTTCGTCCAGCTGATAGAAGGTGATGCCGGAGTAGAGCCAGGCGCGCGAATAGTGCGGCTCGATTGAACCGGCCTTCAGGAAATCTTCCAGCGCCTGCGCCGGCTGGCCGCTCTTGAGCTTGTTCAGACCCAGGGCCGTCAGGGCCTGGTAGTTGTCTGGCTCGCGGGCCATCACCTCCTGCAGCATCTGCCTGCCGGCCGCCAGATTGCCGGCAAAGGTCTCGGTGGCCGCCAGCTCGGCTGCCACCTTCGAGGAACCCGGTTGCAGCTGTTGGGCCTGGCCCAGTGCGGCTCTTGCCGCCTTGACGTTTTCCCGCTCGGACTCGATCAAGCCGATGCCGTACCAGGCATCGGGATTGGCCGGCTGGGCCGCGATGACCTGTGAATAGGCGGCGCGAGCGCGCTGGTCGTCGCCGTCCAGGATGGCCAGATCGCCCTGCGCCACCAGCAGGTCGACATTGCCGGGCGAGCGTGTCAACGCAGTTGCCAGCAAGGCCTGGCCCTGCGCCAGCTGGTTGTCGCGTGCCATGGCATGGGCCAGCAGCACTACCGCTCGCGAGTCGCCGGTGCCATCCTTCGCGTGCGCAGCCAGCACTGCGCGCGCGCTGGCGGCCTCACCCTGATAGAGCAGCAAGTCGGCCAGCAGCACGGCCGCAGCAGCGTCCTGGGATGCCAGCGGGCGCAATTGCGCCGCAGCGCCAGAGTAGTCGCCGCTCTCAATTTTGGCCACGGGAGCGCCCAGGCGTTGCGCATCGGCGCCGGACCAGCGGCGCGGCTGCGGCCGCCAGGAAGAAACCCACTGGACGCGGTCCTGCGGATTGACCAGCACCAGCTTGACCGGCGCCTTGCCGGCTTCGGCCACCGCCGCCTCGCCTCGGCCCACGTCGACGCTACCCATCGCATTGGACATCTCGACGACGCCCGACAGCACCACCAGCTGGGTCTTCCCGTCCGGGCCGACTTCGACTTCCCAGTCGGTACCACGGATACCCAAGGTGGCCGTCGGGGTCTGGATCACTACCCGCTGGCGACGGGCATCGGTTGTTCCTCCAGAGGCTACGGTGGTCTGGGGTCGAGCCTGGCTCCAGGCCCGGCCGAAACTCATCTGCAGCAGGGACTGCGACAGGCTGGAGGCCTCGGGGATCGCCTTGACCTGCAGCTGGGTGTTCTGGTTGAGGCGGATCTGAGTGCGATCCGGCATGACGATGGCCATCTGGCTGTCGCTGAGTGTGCGGACAAATTCCCCTTCGTTGAGCTTCTGGTTGACCGACGCAGGCTGCCAAGGTGCGGTGGTGGGCTCGGCGCGGCGTTCGCCTTTGCCCAGCAGCATGACGATTTCGGCATTGGCCGCGAAGACCGGACGCCATGCGCACGAAAGCAGCAGGGCGCATGCCACGGCACTTAACGTAACGGCTGGAGTGCGCCGGATCTTTCTGACCGGTCGATTGTGGTGACTGCTCATGTCGGTCCCTCTTTCTTGTTGCCCGCCTGACGGCGACGCCTCGACACAGGCTAACCCAAAATGTATCGCACAGCACGCAACTTTCGCCTTTGCGACACACCAATGTGCACTAATCCTGCTCACTTGCTCATCCCTGATAACGGTGATGACAGCGGGGGGTATCTCGGGTATAACAAATTGATACACCCACGCGCAGCGTGCCTGTAACGCGGCACTCACCGCACCTGCATCGAATCACGCAATTGACTCTGCCCGCAGAGTCCTGGAGAGAAGTATGGCCACTATTGTTGGGACCGCTGGCAACGATAACCTTTTCGGAACCACGGGCGCAGACAGCATCACGGGTCTAGCCGGTGACGATTTCATCAGTGGCGACCTTGGGAACGACACGCTGCTTGCCGGCGACGGCTTCGACGTCGTGCGCCCCGGCCAGGGTGATGATTTTGTCGACGGCGGCAACGGGTTCGACTACGTCTATTACGACCTGGCCACCGGGCCGGTGAGCGTCAATCTTGGCCTGGGCAGTGCAACTGGCGCCGATGGCAACGACACGCTTGTCAACGTCGAAGGCGTGGTTGGCTCGCCCTTCAACGACTTTATCGTCGGCAACGGAACCGGCACGGTCGTCGAGGGCGGAAACGGCAATGACACGCTGAGCGGCGGCACCGGCTTCCAGAGAGCGATTGCCTATTCCCTGGCCAGCGGAGGCGTCGCCGTCAATCTTGCGGCAGGCACCGCCACCGGCGCCGAAGGCAACGACGTCATCGGCAATTTTGACGGGGTGTACGGCTCCAACTTCAACGACACCATCACCGGAGACGCCGGCGCGAACATGCTGTTCGGCTTCAATGGCGACGATTCAATCGTCGGCAACGATGGTGACGACACCATCGACGCGGGCTCTGGCAACGACACGGTTTTCGCCGGCGCTGGACAAGACACCGTAACCGGCGGCCTTGGCAACGACTTGCTCGACGGTGGCACGCACGATCCCGACGTCGGCCAGGACGTCGTCAACTATTCAGGCGCCACGGGTGCGGTCAACGTCAACCTGGGTACGGGCCTGGCC